>DATFQL010000261.1:0-5825 GCA_035264305.1 Candidatus Limnocylindrales bacterium
CGCCGTCGCTGCATGCCGTCCCAGGCGATGGCGTCAGCCGCACGCTCCGCGACCTCCCTCGCCGCCGCCAGGTCGGGCCCGCGGCCGACCACGGTGATCACCCGGCCGCCGTTGGTCCCGAAGCCGCCGTCGGTCGCGAAGTCGCCGTCGGTCCCGAAGCCGCCGGATGGCGCCGGACGACCGACCGTCCCGGCGTGGAACACGAGTGCGCCCGCCGCGGCCGCGTCCTCGAGGCCGGAGATCGAGTCACCGCGCGTGGGGTCACCCGGATAGCCCCTGGCCGCCAGGACGATGCCCACCGACGCGACGGGCAGCGCCGGAACCCGCGTGGGCAGGGCGACCGGGAGCCGGCCTCGGGCCGCCGCGAGGAGCAGCGGACCGATCGCGCCCACCACGCGCGGGAGGATCACCTGCGCCTCCGGATCTCCGAGCCGGACATTGCACTCGAGGAGGGTCGGCCCGTCCGGCGTGAGCATGAGCCCCGCGTAGAGGAAGCCACGGAACGGCGTGCCGCGGCGCGCGAGGTCGGCAAGGATCGGACGGTGGACCGTCTCGAGGACGAGGTCGACGGTCGCGTCGTCGAGGTCTGGCAGCGGCGAGTAGGCACCCATGCCGCCCGTGTTCGGTCCGGCGTCGCCGTCGCACAGCCGCTTGTGGTCGCGGGCCGCGGGCAGGGCGACCGCCCGCGTCCCGTCACAGATCGCGATGACGCTCGCCTCGCGACCCTCGAGCCGCTCCTCGACCACGAGCGCGGGGCGACCCGGCTCGCGCCCGGCCAGGAACGAGGGGACGAGCGCCAGCGCCTGCTCGACCGAGTCGGCGACGATGACGCCCTTGCCCGCCGCGAGCCCGTCCTGCTTGAGGACCGCGCTGCTCCCCGCGTCGTCCAGCTCGCGGATCCAGTCGATCGCCGCGTCTTCCTCGCCGGCACCGAACGTCCTGGCACGCGCCATTCGGACGCCCGCGGCCTCCGCGACCTCGTGGCAGAACGACTTCGACGTCTCGAGGGCCGCGGCGACGCGGGTCGGCCCGAACACGGGGATCCCGGCCGCGGCGAGCACGTCCGCGACGCCGACGGACAGCGGGGCCTCCGGCCCGATCACGACGAGCTCCGCGGATGCCGAGCGGGCGACGCCGAGCACCGCGTCGGGGTTGAGCGGGTCGACGGGGACGCACCGGACGCGCGGCTCGGCTGCGATCGCGGCGCTTCCCGGCGCGACGATGATCTCGTTCCCGCCCGGCTCCTGGGCGAGCTTCCACGCGAGCGCGTGCTCCCGGCCGCCTCCACCGACGACGAGGATCCGGGTCGGCTGGTGCAGGCTCACCGTCGCGTGCCGTCCATCGTCACGCGGGCATCGTGGGCCGGTGGCGCATCGGCCGCCACGCCCGCTCGATCGTCTGGGTGCGCTCCGGGCCGACGGACACCAGGACGATCGGCACGCGTGCGTGGTCCTCGAGCGCCGTGACGTACCGGCGCGCGTTCTCGGGGAGATCCGCGAGCGAGCGGACGTCGTGGATCGGCTCCTCCCATCCCTGGAACTCCTCGTACATCGGGACGGCGCGTGACAGCGCGCTCCCCGACGACGGCCACGTCTCGACGCGCCTGCCGTCGATCTCGTACGCGACGCACAGCCTGATCGTCTCGATCCCGGACAGGATGTCGAGCTTGTTCAGCATGACGGCGCTGTTCGAGTTCACCGCGACCGCATAGCGCAGCGGGACGGTGTCGAACCAGCCGACCCGCCGCGGCCGCCCGGTCACCGTCCCGAACTCGCGGCCGCGCGCCGCGATCCCCCGGCCGATGTCGTCGAACAGCTCGGTGGGAAACGGTCCGGACCCGACGCGGGTCGAGTACGCCTTCATGACCCCAATCACCTCGTCCACCTGGAGCGGGCCGATGCCGCCGCCGGTGCATGCGCCGCCCGCGACGGGGTTGGACGAGGTGACGAACGGATAGCTGCCGTGGTCGAGGTCGAGCAGCGCACCCTGCGCGCCCTCGAGGAGGACGTGATCGCCGCGCCGGAGGGCGTCCTGGACGAGCCACGTCGAGTCGTCGAGGTGCGCACGCAGCCGGTCCCCCCACGCGGCCGCCTGCTCGACGAGCGGTTCGACCGCGAACCCGGGCGAGCCCATGGCCTCGAGCAGCAGGTTCTTGTCGGGCAGCGCCCGGGCGATCCGCTCGCGGAGCACCTCGCGGTCGATGAGGTCCTCCATGCGCAGGCCGAGGCGCCATGCACGATCTCCGTACGTCGGCCCGATCCCGCGCCCGGTCGTGCCGACCTTCGCGCCGCCGAGCCGGGCCTCGTTCGCGCGGTCCAGCGCGACGTGGTACGGCATGATCACGTGCGCGCTGCGGCTCACCCGCACCTTGGCGGTGTCGATGCCCTTCGCCGCGAGCATGTCGAGCTCGGCGATCAGCGTCGCCGGGTTGACGACCACGCCGTTGCCGATCACGGACGTGATGTGCGGGTACATGACGCCCGACGGGCACAGCTGCAGCTTCACGGTCTCGCTGCCCACGACGACGGTGTGCCCGGCGTTGTCGCCGCCCTGGTACCGGACGACCATCGCGACCTGCTCCGCGAGGAAATCGGTCGTCTTGCCCTTGCCCTCGTCGCCCCACTGGAGCCCGACGATCACCGTCGCGGGCATCGAGGGCCTCCGGACATGAAACGACCCCGGCCGTTCGTGCCGGGGTCCTGGATAGACGTCTCCCGCGTCCGCCCGCCGGTCTCTCGGCGTGCCGGGGGGTCGAAGGTGCGCGGCCGGCTCACGGGACGGACGACGCGCCTTCCTCGAACAACGGTCAGCTCCTCCATCGCGGGTTCGGCTCCGCGCAGCCGTCGAGGACCGGCTGAGCATAGCAAACGGCGACCGGCCCCCGTGCGTCAGCCGGCGATCCTCCGGGGCAAGTCCCGGCGAAGCCGCGGGTAAGGGCGGGTGCAGGAGGGCCGGCTAGCGTTCGTCGTGCCCGTCGAGCACGCCGGTCCCGCCGACCGGTCGTCCCGCCGGTACCCGACCGCCGGGGACGGGGCCTCACCCTCCCGCCGCCATCGCATCTCGGAAGGAGACCACGGACCGATGAACAGGGTCCTGCTCACGGGGCGCCTCACCCGCGATCCCGAGCTTCGCACCACCGCCGGCGGCAAGTCCGTGGCGACGTTCTCGCTCGCGACCCACCAGTACGTCGGCGGCAAGGAGCTGTCGGAATTCCACTCGGTCGTCGCCTGGGACCGGCTGGCCGACACCTGTGGCAAGTATCTCGGCAAGGGCCAGCAGGTCGCGGTCGAGGGCCGGATCGCGACCCGAACGTGGGACGACGACAAGGGCGCGCGGCACTGGAAGACGGAGATCGTCGCCTCGACCGTCGAGATGCTGTCGCGTGCGCGACGCAAGGACTACGCGGCCGAGACGGCCGCGGCCGCGCTCGAGGCCCAGGCCGCCGCCGCCGGCTACACGCCCGACGCGTCGGAGCCGGTCGCGGACGAGGCCGGGTTCTCGGTCGCGCCCGGCGCGGACGGCGATGACGACGACGAGGAGGAGGACGAGCTCCTCGAGGAGGCCGTGGCAGCCTGATCCTGCCTTGTTCGTGCACGTTCCCCGGCGGCGGTGCGGTCCCCCTCCCGCGCCGCCGCCCGCTCCCGCTAGACGGTCTCGATCGGGAGGCGCAGCTCGAAGAACGAGATGGCGATGATGAGGTAGATCAGCATCAGGAGCGCGCCTTCGAGCCAGTTCGACTCGCCGTCGAGCGCGATGAGCGCGCTGATCGCCACCGCGACGCCGACGGCGGCGATCTCGAGCGGCTGGAACACGAGGTCCATGGGCTGGCCCACGACGAGCCCGAGGAGGACGAGGACCGGCGCGACGAACAGCGCCACCTGGAGCGAGGACCCGAACGTCACGGCCATCGCGAACTCGATCTTGTTCTTGTACGCGAGCTGCACCGCGACGAGGTGCTCGGCGAGGTTGCCGATGGTCGGGATGAGGATCACGCCCACGAACAGCTCCGACAGGCCGAACTGCTCGATGAACGGCTCGATGGACCCGACCAGGATCTCGGACAGCACCGCGAGCAGCGCCGCGGCGACGAGCAGGACGAACACGGCCACACGGCCGGTCCACGACGGGCCGGCGTGGCCCTCCGGCTCGCCATGTCCACCGAGCGTCGCCTCGGGGTTGGTGAACTGCCACACCAGCGAGAGTGCGTAGCCGACCATGAGGACGAGGGCGACGAGGACCGACTCCTCCACGAGCGTGCCGGCCGGATCGGTGCCGCTCGCGGCGAACACGGCCGGGATGAACAGCCCGACTGCCGCGAGGACGAGGAGCGCGGCGTTGGAGCCGGCGATCCGCTGGCTGAACGTCTGGAGACCGTTCTTCAGGCCCCCGGCGAGGACGGCGGCCCCGAGGACCAGCAGCAGGTTGCCGATGATCGACCCCGTCAGGCTCGCCTTGACGACGGTGAGCAGTCCGGCCTGGAGCGCGAAGAACGCGATGATCAGCTCGGCGATGTTGCCGAACGTCGCGTTGAGGATGCCGCCCACCTGCGGCCCGGTGAGCGCGCCGAGGCGCTCGGTGGACAGGCCCACGATCCACGCGAGGCCGAGGATCGACAGCGCCGCGACGACGAACACGACCGAGCCTTCGACGTGGAGCCCGAAGTCGAGGATGATCGCGACGACCGCCAGGACGAGGGTCGCGAGGACCACGATCCGTGCGACGAGCGACAGGGGCCCGAGCACGGGGATGCCGGTGCGCCGGGGGGCGGTGGCTCGGGCCATGGGCAGCTCCTCCTCCAGCCGCGATCCTACCGGCCGCGCGACTCGCCGTAGAGCGACCGGCGCGGGATCCCCGTTGCAGCGGCAACCCGCTTCGCCGCCTCGCCCCGCGGCACACCGTCGGCCGCGATCCGCTCGACCTCGGCACGCGCCGATTCGAGCGCGTCGTCCGCGGCGACCGCCGCCGCGGTTCGTGCGCGCTCGCCACTCCCCCAGCCGACGACGATGACCAGCTCGCCGCGGGCGGGAATCGTGCCATCCGATACCTGTTCCGCCAGCGTCCCGAGGGCGCCGCGGACCACCTGTTCGTGGAGCTTCGTGAGCTCACGGCACACGGCCCCCGGGCGATCCTCGCCGCAGGCCTCAGCGAGGTCGCGCAGCGTTGCCGCGAGCCGCGTCGGCGCCTCGAAGACCACCGCGCCGCGCTCGTCGCTGGCGATCTGGGCGACGCGCTCGCGGCGCTCCCGGCCGGTCCGCGGGAGGAATCCCTCGAAGGCCCAGCGCGGTCCCGCAACACCCGACGCGGCGACTGCCGCCAGCACCGACGAGGCGCCGGGGAGGGCCACGACGGACCCGCCCGCCGCGGCCCACCCGGCGACGAGGCCTTCACCGGGATCGGACACGACCGGCGTCCCGGCATCTGTGACGAGCGCGAGGTCGGCACCGGCGGTGAGATGGGCGATGAGCTCGCGCGCACGCGCTGGGCCGCTCTGGGCGTGGTAGCTCACGGTCCGCGTCGTGATCTCGTAGCGGTCGAGGAGGCGTCGCGTGACCCGCGTGTCCTCCGCGGCGATGAGCGGCACCGCCCGCAGCACCTCGAGGGCCCGGAGCGTCACGTCGCCGAGGTTGCCGATCGGCGTCGCGACGACGAACAGCGTGCCGCCGGCCACGCTCAGGCGCGCGAGGAGCCCGGCCGGCGCCGCGGGTAGAGGTAGTCGACGCCCGCGGTCCGCGGCCCGAGCTTCGCGATGGGCGGCACCTGGCGCTTGAACTCGGCGCCGGCGACCATCCGGTCGACGCGCTCGACCATCGCCCGGTCGTACCCGA
>DATFQL010000262.1:0-6339 GCA_035264305.1 Candidatus Limnocylindrales bacterium
GTTCCCTTCACCACCCGGCCGTTCGCGACGTCGAGGCAGGGGATGACGCGGCGGCACAGCATCAGGCGGCGCTCGCGACCACGTTGGCGATGAGCCGGAGCCCGTCAGCGCCGGAACGCTCGGGGTGGAACTGCACGCCGAGGAGGTTGCCGCGGGCGACGACCGACACGAACGACGCCCCATGCTCCGTTTCGCCGAGCACGTCGTCCGCGGCGCCGGCGGCAGGCAGGCCGACGTAGGAGTGGACGAAGTAGAAGTCCGCGTCCGGGGCGATGCCGGTGAACGCGGCGTGCTCGCGGCGCCGCACCACCTGGTTCCACCCGATGTGCGGCAGGGTCGGCGCCGCGTCGAGGCGCACGGTCCGGCCAGCGAGCACGCCCAGCGTCTCTGCGCCGTCCTCCTCGGATCGGTCGAACAGCAGCTGCAGCCCGAGGCAGATGCCCAGGAACGGCCGGTCGGCGGCGATCCAGGCCGCGATCGGGTCGACGAAGCCGCCGGCGCGGAGCCGCTCCATGGCCGGTGCGGCGGCGCCCACGCCCGGGACGACGAGCAGGTCCGCACCCGCGATCTCGGCGCCGCTCCTGGCGAGGCGGACACGAGCGCCGGCGGCACGCAGCGCCTGGTCGATCGACACGAGGTTCCCCGCGCCGTAGTCGACGACGACGACGAGCGGTCGGGTCATATCGGCGCGTTCGTCGTCCGGCCGACCCACGCTCATCCGAGCGCGCCCTTCGTCGACGCGACGCCCTCGCGCCGCGGGTCTGGCTCACACGCGACGCGCAGTGCGCGCGCGAGTGCCTTGAACGCGGCCTCGGCGAGATGGTGGTCGTTGCGGCCCGTGCCGGACAGGTGGAGGGTCGCGCCCGCGGTCCGCGCGAACGACTCGAGCGCGTGATCGACGAGCTGGAGCGGAAGCGCACCCGCCCGTTCCCCGCGGAACGGGAGGTCGATCACCGCGTACGGCCGCCCGCCGACGTCGATCACCGCGCTGGCCAGGCTCTCGTCCATCGGCACGCGGCTGTCGCCGAACCGGCGGATGCCGGCACGGTCGCCGAGCGCTTCCGCGAACGCCGCCCCGAGCACGAGCGCGACGTCCTCGACCGTGTGGTGCTCGTCGACATGCAGATCGCCGGACGCCCGGATGTCGAGATCGAACAGGCCGTGGTGCGCGAGCGAGCCGAGCAGGTGGTCATAGAAGCCGATGCCGGTCGCGATGTCGGCCGTTCCCGTCCCGTCCAGCGCGAGCGAGATCGTGATGTCGGTCTCGCGGGTGCGCCGCGCCACCGTGACGCGACGCGTCCCCCGGCCGCGGACGTCGAGCGTGCCGAGGGGCGTCGTCACCCGACCGTGCCAGCGGCGGTGAGGGGCGGCAGCGTCGGGCTGATGTCGCGCGCAGCCTCGATCAGGCGGTCGTCCTCGGCCGGATCACGGACCGTGACGCGCAGGCAGTGGGCGAGGGGATGGCCGTGCCCGAACGTCCGCGGGACGAGCCCCCGCGCCATGAGCGCGAGCGCGGCGGCCTCCGAGCGCTCCGCCGTGCCGAGATCGAGCAGCAAGAAGTTCGTGACGCTCGGCTGAGGGTCCCAGCCCGTCTCGGCGAGCGCGGCAGCAAGCCGCGGTCGCTCCGCCTCCACTCGCGCGACGTTGCGTACCATCTCGGCCGTGTCCTCGAGCGCGGCTGCGACGACCGTCGCCGAGATCGTGCCGATGGAGCCCGGTGGCCGATAGATCGCGAGCCGCGCGATCGTCTCGCGCGCACCGACCGCGAATCCGACCCGCAGGCCGGCCATCGCGTAGGCCTTCGACGCGGTCCGGACGGCCACGACGTTGGGAAAGCGCGTCCGGAGCGGGATCACCGACGCGCCCGTGAACTCGCTGTACGCCTCGTCCACCACCACGGCCGGGGTCGGGCGTCCGTCCGCCACCGCATCCACGGCGATCCCCTCGACCAGCCGTTCGATTGCGCCTTCCGGCTCGGGCTGACCCGTGGGATTGTTCGGGTTGCAGACCCAGACGAGCGTGGCATCGCGGGCGGCGGCTCGGACCGCGGGGACGTCCATCGCCCAGCCCTGGGCCTTCGTGAGCCGGGGAACAGCCGTGACGTGCGCGCCGCGCTGCTCCGCGTGGATCCGGTACATCGCATAGGTGGGGATCGAGATCACGGCGGTTGCACCGGCGGGGAGGAATGCCTTGGTGCACATGTCGAGGATCTCGTCGGCTCCCGCTCCGGGGACGACCTCGTCGAACGCGACGCCATACCGGGCGGCTGCCGCCTCGACGAGCCGCCGGTAGTCGCCCGGCGGATACTCGGACAACGGGGTCTCGAACCGGTTCGCGGCGAGGAGGCCGGCGAGCATCGACGGTGGCGCGGGCGAGGTGTTGAGGTCGAACCGGAGGACCTGCGACACGGGAATGCCGAACCGCTCGGCAACGCCCTCGTTCGTCGCCTCCCAGCTGTAGGAGGCGGGGTCGGTGGGCGACGTCACCGCGAACGGGCTCGGGCTCATCGCGGTGCCTCCGCCGTGCCGTCGACCGCGACACCCTCGTCCTCGTCCTCGAACCGTGCCTCGACGGCGTCGCGGTGGGCGAGGAGCCCCTCCGCCTCGGCCAGGGCGCGGACGGCGGGCCGCAGCGTCTCGAGTCCCTCGCGCGTGATCCGCTGGACCTGGCTGAACTTGCCGAACGTCTCGACGGCCAGCGGTCCGCATGCGCGCGCGAGACCCCCGGTCGGCAGCACGTGGTTCGCCCCCGAGGCGTAGTCGCCGGCGCTCTCCGGGCTCCAGCGGCCGACGAAGATCGATCCGGCGTTCCGGATCCGGTCGACGGTTGCCTCGAGCGGGTGGACATCGATCGAGAGGTGCTCGGGCGCGTAGTCGTTGACGAACCCGATGCCCTCGTCGAGGTCACGCACCAGGACGATCCGCCCGTGGTCCGCGAGCGCCGCCCCGAGGATGTCGCGCCGTGACGCGCTCCCGAGGCGTCGTCGAACCTCGACCTCGACGGCGTCGGCGAGCGCATCGTCCGTCGTCACCAGGAGCGCGGGGGAGTCCGGCCCGTGCTCCGCCTGCGTCACGAGGTCGGCGGCGACCGTCCGAGGATCGGCTGACGCGTCGGCCAGGACGAGGCCTTCCGAGGGGCCGGCGGGCAGGTCGATGCCGACGTCGCCGATGAGCTCGACCTTGGCGGCGGTGACCCATGCGGACCCCGGCCCGACGACGAGGTCCATCGCCTCGAGCCCCTCGTCCGGCAGCCCGTACGCCAGTGCGCCGATTGCCTGCGCGCCGCCCGCGACGAGGAGCGCGTCGACCTCGAGCAGCCCGGCCGCTCCGAGCAGGACCGGGCTGACGCCCCCGTCGGCGTCCGCCGGTGAAGCGACGACGATCGTCTCGACGCCGGCGACCCGCGCGGGCACGACGCCCATGACGAGCGAGCTGGGGTAGGCGGCCGAGCCACCTGGTGCGTACACCCCCGCGCGACGCACGGGCAGCCAGCGGCGCTCGAGCTCCACGCCTTCGACGATCAGCGTCCGCGTCGACGTGGGTCGTTGCGTCTCGGCGAACCGTCGAACGTTGGCGATGGCCATCTCGAGGGCGTCGCGGTCGCGGCGGGACAGCCGATCCGCCGCCGCACGCAGCTCGGCGTGTTCGATCAGCAGTCGCCCGTCCGACAACCCGCCGCCGAAGCGCGCGGCGGCGTCGCGAACGGCAACCGCGCCGCGTGCGCGGACATCGGCCAGGATCGTCCGGGCCGCCTGGCGGACGGCGGGATCCGGGACGGCACCGCGCCGGCACAGCGCCTCGCGCTCGCGGTCGGTCGCGGCGTCAGTCGTCCGAAGGTCGAGGCGGCGGAGCGTGAGGACCGCGGGATCGGCGAGCGTCGTCACGGGAGGATCTTCTCGATCGGCAGCACCAGGATCCCCGACGCCCCCGCGCCCTTGAGCTTCGGCAGCAGCCCCCATACCTCGTCCGCGCCGACGACCGCGTGGATCGCGATCATCCCCTCGTGAGCGAGGGGGATGACAGAGGGTGACTCCAGCCCGGGCAGCAGGCCCTCGAGCTCGCCGAGCTTCTTTCCCGGGGCGTTCATCATCAGGTACTTGCGGCCGCGGGCTGCGATGACGGACCCGAGCATGGTCACGATCGCGTCGAGCTCCGCCGCGCGTTCGCTGCACGCGGCCGGGTTCGCGACGAGGATCGCCTCTGAAGCCAGGATGTCGCCGATCGCGCGAAGGCCGTTCACCTGGAGCGTCGAGCCGGTCGTCACGAGGTCGACGATCGCGTCGGCCAGTCCGAGGCGCGGGGCGACCTCGACCGCCCCCGAGAGCGGGATCACGTCGACGGGGATGCCCTGGCTCGCGAAGAACGCCCGGGTCACGTTCGGGTGCGACGTCGCGACCCGGACGCCCGAGAGGTCGGCGACGGTTTCGTACGGCGCGTCGCCCGCGACCGCCGCGGTCAGCCGGCATCGTCCGTAGCCAAGCTCGCGCAGGACCGGCAGCTCGATCCCCGATTCGGCGAGGATGTCGCCACCGGTGACACCCACCTCGGCGACGCCGTCCGCCACGAACTCGATGACGTCGTCGGTCCGGACGAACAGGATGTCCAGGGGGTGGTTCTGGACCCGCGCGACGAGGCTGCGGTCGTGTGCCTCGAACACGAGCCCGGCGTCCGCGAGCAGGGTTCGGGTCGCGTCGAGGAGGCGGCCCTTGTTGGGGATCGCGAGCCGCAGCCGCTCCCTCATCGCTCGGTACCGGTCGGGTAGGGGAGCGACGCCTCGCCGGATGTCGACTTCATCCGCTCGAGCATCCGGCGATAGCCGCCCTCGCCGTGCTTCAGCCACGACGCGATGCGGGTGATCGTCGCGGTGCTCGCGCCCGTCCGCTTCGAGATCTCGGCGTAGTGCAGTCCCTCGTCGAGGAGTCGAGCGACCGCCCAGCGCTGACCCATGTCCCGCAGCTCGCCCAGCGTGCACAGGTCACGCAGGAACCGCTCTGCCTCAGCGCGATCGTCGAGGCGCAGAATCGCGTCGATCAGCGCGTCGGTCTCGGGCGTTCGCCACTCGTCGGCCACGGGCCGCGCTCCTCTCCGTCGGGCAACGGCGCCTCCCGTCGGAGGAGCCTGTAAACATGCTACCGTATTACCGTGCTAAAACGCTAGCGGTGAAGAGGATAGCGTGTCAACCAGGGCCCTGCCGTTCGAGGTGCTGCCCGCGATCGACCTCCGGGGCGGCAGGGTGGTGCGGCTCGAACAGGGCGACTTCGGCAGAGAAACGGCGTACGACCCGGATCCCGTCGCAGTCGCGGCCCGATCCGCGGCGCTCGGCGCGAGATGGCTCCACGTGGTGGACCTCGACGGGGCGCGGGCGGGGGAGCCGCGTCAGCTCGAGGTCGCGGCCGCGATCGTCAGGGAGACGCACGGCGGGACGAGAGTGGAGGTCGGCGGGGGGTTGCGGACCCCCGAGGACGTCGCGGGCGCGCTCGGGATCGGGGCGGCTCGCGTCGCCGTCGGCACCGCGGCTCTGCGGGACCCGGCCTTCGCCCGCGACCTCGTCGACCGTCACGGCTCGGCAAGGATCGTCGCCTCGATCGACGTCCGCAACGGGACCGCGCTCGGCGAGGGATGGCGCGCGGGGGCTCCGGGCGTCCTGGCGACCGATGCGGTTGCGATGCTCGCGGACGCCGGGATCGACACGTTCGAGGTGACGGCGATCGAGCGTGACGGCTCGCTGCAGGGGCCGGACCTCGATCTCCTGCGCGCGCTGGTCGGCCTCGATCGGGGGCGGATCATCGCATCGGGCGGCGTTGCCTCGATCGAGGACGTGCTCGCCGTCCAGGCCGCCGGCTGCGGCGGCGCGATCATCGGCAAGGCGATCTACGAGGGCCGGATCGACCTCGGGGCGCTGCTCGCCGCGGTCGACAGCGTCGCGGGCTGACGCCCGAGCCGCCCGCTACTCGTCCACGGAGACGGGCTTCCCGTCCCAGGTCCCCGGATCGGGCACGCGCGCAACCACACCGGTCCGCGGCGCCGCCGCAGGAACCGTCGTTGGGCTCGTCCAGGTCCTCCGCAGGACCGTCGTTCGGCTCGTCCACGTCCCCCTCAGGCACCGCTCGCGGGGTCAATGGCCGTCGGCGTGGCCGTCCTTCTTGTGCGCCGTGACGATCTTGTCGGCGAGGTGCGAGGGAACGTCCTCGTAGTGGTCGAGGACCGCGGTGAAGGTGCCCCGGCCCCCGGTGATCGACCGGAGCTCGGTGGCGTACGAGAACAGCTCGGCCTGGGGGACGTGGGCCGTGATCACCTGCTGCCCGTCCACGAGGTCCATCCCGAGCACCCGCCCACGGCG
>DATFQL010000263.1:0-2563 GCA_035264305.1 Candidatus Limnocylindrales bacterium
GTCTCCGGGCGATGCGTCTCCGACGCGCCGCGTGATCGCAGTCTCCCCACCACATGAGGCGGGGCCCGCAGGCTCGGCGGGCCCCGCCTTTCCCGTTCTCCATCGACCCTCCTCCGGTCCACCCGGCGGGGGGTCGACCACATTCCCGGCAAACCGGCGCCGGGGATCTGCGAAGATCGCCCCGTAGCACCCGCAGCTGGACCAACCCACCGTGTCGACCAGCCGGAACAGCCCGTCGGTCCCCGCCGCGACGACCGAGCGACCCGCGCCGGCGGCGCCGTCGGGCGGCCACGAGCTCGACATCGAGCGTGACTCGGACGTGCCGATCAGCACGCAGATCTACTGGCAGCTCGCCTACCAGATCGAGTCGGGGCGGCTGCAGCCCGGGACACGTCTCCCGCCTGTGCGCGAGCTCGGCGCGGCACTGCGCGTCAACCCCAACACCGTTCGCGCCGTCTATCGACGGCTCGCCGACGCCGGGTACGTGATCGGCCGTCACGGCGCCGGAACGCGGGTCGTGGACCGGCCCCCGGTACGCCGCGGCTCGGACGCGCTCGCGGGCATCGTCGCGGAGACGCTCCGGCGGGCGGCGCAGCTCGGGTTCAGCCCCGACGAGGTCGCCCAGGCGACGTTCACCGCCGCCGCGCAGCGGAAGCGCCCGG
Organism: Candidatus Limnocylindrales bacterium; assembly: GCA_035264305.1. GTDB lineage: Bacteria > Chloroflexota > Limnocylindria > Limnocylindrales > CSP1-4 > CAIXZV01. Next base: position 663 of record DATFQL010000263.1, read on the forward strand.
GCCGCCTCGTCCGCGTGCTGTTCGCCGAGTGCACGACGGCGGACGCCCATATCGACGCGGAGCGGATCACCGAGGCCTTCCCCGACCAGATCGAGGCGATGGGGGTCCTGCTCGAAGAGCTGCCCGAACGCCTCGGCCGGTACCACTACGACCTCGTCGCGACGACGACGTTCCACGCCGACGAGGCCCAGGCGTACGTCGCCGGACGGGTGCCGGTGGTCGCGATGCTCGTCGGGCCCGGGTACATGGAGCTCGTCCACGAGGTCGCCGCGCTGCCGCCGGGGTCCAGGGTCGGCCTCGTGTGCGGGTCGCAGCGCGGCGTGGAGAACATCGCCGAGGTCCTCCTGCTCGCGGGCGCGAGCGGCGTGGAGATCGTCTCGGCGGTCGCGCACACCGAGGCCGAGCTCGTGGATGTCGACCGCGAAGCGGACCTCGTGCTGCTGTCGAGAGAGGCGATGGCCCTCGGGCTGGACGGCCGGTTCGAGCGCCCCGAACGGCTGCGCGAATGGACGTACGAGTTCGACCCGGCGGGGTTCGAGCTCCTGCGGCGCGCGTTGGAGCGCATTGACGCGAATCGGGAGCACGTCCCGGCCTGATCTGCGGACGCCGATGGCCGGCCGAACCTGCGACACTTGGCCGATGCGAGCGCTGCCCATCTCGCGGACCGCGCGCCATCGTTTCGAGCTTCACGACACGGCGGTGACGGCCCCGAAGGCGACGTCGCGGCTCGCCGCCGATGTCGCCGAGGCACGACGCGTGGCGGCCGCCGTCAATGCGAAGCGGAGGCCGGACGAGCCGAGCGCCCAGGCCGGCGAGCTCGCCGCGCTGGAGCTGCTCCACGAGATCTTCCACCTCGTCGTGGAGCGCGCCGCGGAGCGCGTCCCCGAGAGCGCCATGGACCGAACCGCCGACGCGGTCGTCGCGACGGTGGGGGCAACCGCGGCACGCGGCCTGCTCGACGACGTCGCGGCCGAGTTCCCCGACGTCGACGCACGCCCGCCCGCGGAACGGCTCGAGGAGCTGTTGCTCGTCCGGGTCGCCAACGAGAACCCGGCGGCGCGTCCGCTGCGCGACCTCATCGACGACACGCCACTCGAGCCACCGCGGCGCGATGCGGTGGTCGGGGCGGTGGAGGCCTACGAGGCCGGGCTGCCGGGGATCGGCCGTGATCGGCTGACGCTGCTCGAGCTGCTGCGGGCGCCCGCGCGTGCGCACCCGACGTCGCTCGCCGGCCAGCTGCGGTACGTGCGCGAGCAATGGCGGGACCTTCTCGGGGACGAGCTCGACCAGCTTCTCGACCGGATGCTCCTGACACTCGACGTGATCGGCGAGGAGGACCGGGCGTTGCACCTGCGGTTCGGAGGAGGCGGGGACGGTGGCGCGGCGGGTCCCGGCCGGGGCGAGGCGCCGGATCTCCGCGGGCTCGATGCGGAGCCGGAGCGGTTCTCGAGCGACTCGGCCTGGATGCCCCGGCTCGTCCTCATCGCGAAGAGCACCCATGTCTGGCTCGACCAGCTGTCGCGTCGCTACCGGCGCGACATCCGGACGCTCGACGCGATCCCGGACGAGGAGCTCGACAGGCTCGCGCGCTGGGGCATCACCGGGCTGTGGCTGATCGGCCTGTGGGAGCGGTCCAGGGCGAGCCAGCGGATCAAGGTGTGGCGCGGCAACCCCGAGGCGGCCGCGTCCGCGTACTCGCTCGACGACTATGTGATCGCGGTCGACCTTGGCGGCGAGGAGGCATGGGCGAACCTGCGGCAGCGCGCCTGGCAGCGCGGACTGCGGCTTGCCTCGGACATGGTTCCGAACCACATGGGCATCGATTCGCGCTGGGTCATCGAGCACCCGGACTGGTTCCTGTCGCTGCCGGAGCCCCCGTACCCGGGGTACACGTTCGAGGG
>DATFQL010000264.1:0-10582 GCA_035264305.1 Candidatus Limnocylindrales bacterium
GTACATACCGGCGAGATCCGGGTAACCGGCCACGACGTGCGGGGGATCGCCGTGCATCTCGCGGCGCGGATCATGGCCGCGGCAGGTCCCGACGAGATCCTCGTGTCGGCGACGGTCCTGGACCTGGTGGACGGATCCCGCATGCGTTTCCTCGATGCGGGCATGCACGAGCTCAAGGGCATCACGGGCGGCCGGCGGCTCTACCGCCTGGACTCGCTCGACGGCACGTAACGGTCGCGCTGGGCCGAAAACCGGAGGCCGTACGACCCCCGGATCGGGCGTCGGGCTGGTCGAAAAAGCCGCGAATCGTGCGTGGTATGCTGCGCGCCCCTCGCGCGGGCGCCCACCCCCGCGGAGCCGTCGAGCCCGTGAATGCCCGCCCAGAATTCGGACCCGGCGCAGCTCGCCCTCGAGCTGCCCAGCGCCCTCCCCGCGATCCCCATCGAGCCGGACTGGAAGCTCCAGCCGCGGCTGTGGGGCCACAGCCTCCACCCGATGTGCTCGTACCTCGCGAGCTTTCCGGCCGCCCTCGCCCACGCGTTCATCGCGCGGTACAGCCGCCCCGGCGATGTCGTCCTCGACCCGTTCGCCGGTCGCGGCACCGCCCCCCTCCAGGCGCTGGCCGAAGGACGGATCGGTGTCGGCAACGACCTCAACCCGCTGGCCCAGGTCCTTACGGCGGCGAAGGTCGATCCCGGCCTGCCGGCCGAGACGCGGACGCGGGTCGCGGCCCTGCGGCTCGCCTGGAACGCCGATGCTGCCGCGTGGCTCGCCCTCGGCGAACGGGTCGTCGCCCGGCCCGGCCACCCCTCGGCCTTCGTGCCCCGGGCCGGCTCGCGCGGCGGACCGGACGCGCGCGACGAGGCGGTCCCCGACGAGGTCGCGCTCGCGTTCCACCCGCGCACCCTCGGCCAGCTGCTGCTCGTCCGGAGCCGGCTCGACCTCGACGAGCGCGTCGACCGCTTCCTCGCGGGGGCGCTCGTCGGGATCCTGCACGGCAAGACGCCGTCCTACCTGTCGACGATCATGCCCAACACGTTCTCGATGGCGCCTCGATACGTGCGCGAGTTCGTCGCCCGGAACGGGTACGAGCCCCCGCAGCGCGACGTGTTCGACGCGCTGTCGGGCAAGCTCGACCGGCTGTATCGGCAGCCGCTCCCAGGAGCCGAGGGGATCGCCCTCGCCGGCGACGCGCGAACGGCCGGGCGTCGTGCACGAGCGGCCCTCCGGGCACGCGGGCTCCCCGATCGGGCGCGGCTCGCCCTCACGTCGCCGCCGTACCTGCGGGTCCTCAAGTACGGCTACTACAACTGGCTGCGGACGTGGCTGCTCGGATTCGACGCGCACGCGATCGACACGCAGCTTGATGACGCCCACCACCGGGAGCCGTGGATCGCCTTCATGCGCGAGGTCCTCGCGGATCTGCGTCCGGCGCTGACCGACGACGGCATCGCGGTCCTCGTCGTCGGCGACGTCGAGATGGACCGTGGCAAGCCGACGACCGCGGGGCACGCCCTCGCGGAGCGTGTCTGGGAGGAGGCGGCCTTCCCCGCGGGGTACCGGCTCGCCGGTCTCGTTCGCGACGAGGTCGCGGCCAATCGCAAGATGACGCGGCTGTGGGGCGAGGAGGCCGGCCGCGCCACGAAGACCGACCGGATCCTCGTCCTCGGGGCCACGGAGGCCGGACGTCGCCGGGCCCTCGCCTCGGCGGACGTCCCGCTCGACTGGACCTGGCCGCCCACGCGGTTGCGCGCTCTGTAACGTCGGGCCGTCGTTTCGGGGGCTGCACGGAACGGGTCGCCCGCGAGCGGGGCGGTACGATCTCGGGCGAGTGCCGATGACCTGCCCGATCCCCGCCGCGACGAGCGGCCCGGCGCGTGAGCGCGTGACCGCCTTCACCCGACGCCCCCGCCGTTGGTCGGCGCGCCGCGTGGCTGCGGTCGCGGGCTCCCTGCTGCTGCTGATTGGCACGGGGGCGCGTCCCGCGCTCGCGATCGACGCGCTGCCGCGGCTCGAGGACCGGGTGACGGACCAGGCCGATGTCCTGACGGACGGCGACGTCACCGAGATCGAGCAGGCGCTCGACGAGCTCGAGTCGGCGCACAACATCCAGCTCTTCGTCGCGTTCATCGATTCGACCGGCGTCGAGGACGTCACGTCGTTCGCGGAAGGGACGGCCCAGACGTCGTCGCTCGGAGGGAACGACGCGCTCCTGCTCGTCGCGGTGGAGGACCGGTCTGACGCGCTGTGGGTGGGCGACTCGCTCGACGAGGTCACCACGGACGAGATCGACGCCATCCTCGCCGAGCACGTCGAGCCCGAGCTCGCCGACGGGGACTTCGCCGGCGCCGCCGCAGCCGGCGCCGATGGGCTCGGCGACGCGTCAGCGGGCACGATCGTCCCGACGGTGCCGCCGCTCGCCACCGTCCCGCCCGGCGAGGCAGGCGAGGGTGCGACGGCCGGTGGCGGGTTCAGCCTCGCGCCGTTGCTCGCGGTCGTCTTCCTCGTCGGCGGCGGGATCCTCGTCGCACGGGGACTTGCCGACCGCCGCCGGCGTTCGAAGGAGGCTCGGGCGGCGCATGACACGCTGAGCCGGGAGGCGAACCGCGCACTCCTCGCGGCGGACGAGGCGCTGAAGGACGCCGCGAACGACGTCGAGTTCGCCGCCGCGCAATGGGGCGAGGACGAGGTCAAGGCCTATCGGCAGGCGATCGCGAACGCGACGAGCGACCTCCGAACGGCGTTCGAGCTCCGCCAGCGGCTCGATGACGCGGAGCCCGAGACGGCGGCCGACCAGGAGCGAATGCTCAAGGAGATCATCTCCCGCACGACGAATGCCGCGAGGCTGCTCGACGAGCAGGAGCACCGGTTCGACCAGCTGCGCGACCTCGAGCAGGCAGCACCGGCGCAGCTCGAGGCGCTCGGCCCGGCGATCGAGGCACTCCGGGCACGGCGGCAGGCGGCCGCGGCCGAGTACGCGCGCATCGCCTCGACCTACGCGCCGTCGGCCGTGACGTCCGTCGCGGGCAACGAGACAGAGGCGGAGAAGGCCATCCAATCGGCCGCCGCGGAAGCCGCGCGCGGCATCGAGGTCGCAGCCACGAGGCGCTCCGACGCCGTCATCGCGCTGCGTCGAGCCCAGGAAGGCGTGGCGCGTGCCACGCGGTTGCTCGAGGCCGTGGAGCGGCTCGGCGCCAGGCTGGACGAGGCCGCGGCCCGGCTCCCGGGCGAGCTCGAGGCAGCCGCGACGGACGTCGCGACCGCTCGCGCCGGCGTCGAGGACCGCCGCTCGCTGCCGCCGCTCGCGCCCGGCACGAGCACGCAACCACCACTTGCGCCGGGGGCGACACCGCCCGCCCCGCGTGATGCGGGCGCCGCCCTCGCGAACGCGGAGCGGCTGCTCGACGAGGCGCGGCGCGCGGCCGAGGCACACCCGCTCGATCCCCTGGCGGCCCTGGAGCGGGCGACGCAGGCGAACCAGGCAGCGGACGCGATCATTGCCAATCTCCGCGAGGCCGAGGCACAGCGGGTGCGCCGGCTGCAGGTCGCGGGCACGGCGGTGGCATCGGCGCGCGGCCACGTCGACCGGGCGACCGACTACATCACGACCCGCCGGCATGGCGTCGGACGGGCCGCACGTACGCGTGCCGCCGAGGCCGCGCTGCGGCTGGAGGAGGCCGAAGCGTCGGCGTCGACGGACCCCGACGCTGCGATCGCGTCCGCACAGCGGGCGACGCGGCTCGCTGACGAGGCGTACCGGCTCGCGGCCGCGGAGTTCGACAGCTGGGACCAGGGTGGTGGACCGGTCGCGGGACCCTATGCGGGCGGCGACGAGGCCCAGGTCATCGGCGCCGTGCTGGGTGGAGTCCTCGGCGGCATCCTGTCCGGTGGCGGGCGCGGCTCCGGCTGGGGCGGCTCGTCGTGGGGCGGCCCGTTCGGCGGTTCCAGCGGCGGTGGCGGCTTCGGCTTTCCCGGCCCGTTCGGCGGCGGAGGCGGAGGCGGCGGGATCGGCCTGCCAGGGCCGTTCGGCGGCGGAGGTGGCGGAGGTGGTGGCGGCGGACGAGTGCGCGGCGGCCGCTGGTAGCAAGGACGACCGCTCGGCGGAGACCCGCGCGAGCATCGACACATCCAGGGATGAACACGGAGGACATGACTCATGGCACAGACCTCGATCCTCGGCCGGATCGGCCAGCTGGTGCGGGCGAACGTCAACGCGATGCTCGACGAGGCCGAGGACCCGGAGAAGATGCTCGATCAGCTGATCCGGGACTTCACCAACAACATCGCCGAGGCTGAGGAGGCCGTCGCGCAGACCGTCGGCAACCTGCGGCTGCTCGAAGACGACGCGCGCGAGGCGCGCGAGGCATCGGGCGAGTGGCTCGGGAAGGCCAAGGCGGCCTCGGACCGAGCTGAGCAGCTCCGCACGGAGGGCAACACCGCCGAGGCCGACCGGTTCGACGGCCTGGCGAAGCTCGCGCTGCGCCGGGAGCTGCCATTCGAGGAGCAGGTGCGGACGTTCGACACCCAGATCGCGCAGCAGACCGAGCTCACCGACAAGCTCAAGGACGGCCTCAACAAGCTGCGGTTGAAGCGCGAGGAGCTCGTCCAGCGGCGGGACGAGCTGGTGAGCCGGGCGAAGATGGCGCAGGCCCAGATGCAGGTCCAGCAGACGCTCAAGGACGTCTCCGTCCTCGACCCCACCTCGGAGCTCAACCGCTTCGAGGAGCGGATCCGACGCCAGGAGGCGCAGGCGCGCGGCATGGAGGAGGTCGGGATGAGCTCGCTGGAGGACCAGTTCGCGGAGCTCGAGAGCGGCGAGGACGAGCTCGAGGTCGAGGCGCGCCTCGCCGAGCTGAAAGGCAAGGCGCTCGGCTCGGGTGCCCCCGCGATCGGCCCCGGAGAGGGCTGAGCCGTCACTCCTTCTTGCCGAGCGTGGCGGTTGGGGCGTCGCGCTCCGGGCGTCGCGCTCGGCGCGCTCCCGGTCCCGCCGGCGTCCGCGCTCGGGGGCGTGGCGCTCCGGGCCCGGCCCGCGGCGCCGCGCCGGCGTCGCGCTCGGGGCGCCGCGCTCGGGGCGTGGCGCTCGGGGCCTTGTGCTCGCGGTCCGGCTCGAGGGGTGCCGCTGCTGGTCCCGCTCGCGCCGCCCCCGGTCGCGGGGCCGTCGCGCTCGGCGGGCCGCGCTCGGGGGATCGCCTGTTCTCCGCCTCGTCCGCGGGTCGGCCCATCGGCCGCCACCGGTGCGGTTCCGCTAGCATGGCCAACCGATGAACCTGATGTATCCCCCGTCCGACCTCGCCGCGATGGATCCGCTCGTCCTCATGAAGAACCTGGATCACGTCCGGATGACGAGCCGGCGGCTGTCCTACATCCTCCAGCAGCAGGTCCACCTGTACACGCCGGAGGCGAACCAGCTCCGCGAGCAGATCGACCGCTACGTCGAGGCCGAGCGCCAGATCGAGGGCGAGATGGCCCGGCGGCGCATCAGGGCCTGAGAGCGGAACCGGCCTTCCGACCTGAGCCTGCGGGATCCGGCGCCTCTCGCATCAACGCCTGCTCGATGCGGACGTAGGTGGTCCGGTCGGGCACCCGTCCGCTCCCCGCTTGGCTGGTCGGTGCCCGGCTCGCGGAAGTGTGCCTCGTCCAGTCGGCCCCGTTGTACTCGCGTGCGCTACGCCCCCGTTGGATCGCCCACCGTTCCAACGAGCGCGATTCGCTCCGGCTGGAACACTGCCTGTTCCAATGGACGGGATTCCCTCCCGTTGGAACAACACGTGTTCCAAGCGACGGGATTCCCTCCCGTTGGAACGCGCGGCGATCCAACGAGGCTTGGGTTACGGGACGAGAGACTCACGGCGGCGCGACGAGGGACTCGGCAAGGCCCTCGCCGCGCCGGCGAGTGGCTCGTGAGCGACGTTACGCGGCCGCGCTCGCGGTGGCCGGGCTCCCCGACATCGCGGTCGCGGTCACCGACGCCTTGGCGGCTCGTCGCGCTGCCTGCTCCTCGGCCACGATCCGGGCGACGAGCTGCGCCAGCCGTGGGGTCTCGAACAGGCTGAAGCCGACGCCGATGTCCGCGAGCGCCTCGTTGCCCATCCCCTGGTACAGCCCGCGCGTCGCGACCGCGCACATCTCGTCGTACAGCTCGGGCCACCCGACCCGCCGGCGCTGATAGCAGAACCGCACGAAGGACTCCGCCTCGGGAGTGCAGATGCTGGCGGCGGCGCTGACGGGCGGCATCGATAGAGGTCCTCTCTCCCTGCGGGCACGCGGGGGCCGGGGCCGGGTCGACGGGCAAGACGATTGGGCGCCCGCGTATCGGCGATGGATAAGTGCGATGCGGGCCGGCGCTTCTCCCTCTTCCCAGTCCGGGCGCCGGCGACGTCCCGACATCGTAGGGGCTCGGCATGGGACGGCGGTAGGGCCTTCTCCACCATCTTTCCCACCGACTTGTCCACACCCCACCCGCATCGGTGGACAGCCCGGCTTGCGGCGCCCGAGCCTGTGGATTCAGGGCATCGCGGCGGGGTCCAGCGCCAGCCCGAATCCCGGGGCGTCGGGCAGCCGCCACCGCTTGTCCGGGGCGAGCTCCAGCCCCGTCACGGGATCCTCGGCAAGGAGCAGGCAGCCGTCGAGGTCGACCCACTCCGCCAGGGGCGCGACGGCCGCCGACGCCGCGATGCCGATCGACGTCTCCTCCATGCACCCGAGGAACGTCCGGAACCCGAGCTCGCGGGCACGCTCGAGCATCCGGCGCGCCGGCCCGACCCCGCCGCACTTGGCGAGCTTGACGTTGATCCCGGCCGTGACGCCGACGAGCGCGTCGAGATCCTCGATCGTGACCGCGCTCTCGTCCGCGACGATCGGCAAGGACGAGCGTTCCTGGAGCCACCGCAGCTGGTCGTATCGCCGCGCGGGGAACGGCTGCTCGATGAGCTCGACGCCCAGCCGCTCGAGCTCGGGGAGCAGTGCCAGCGCGTCGTCCGGCGTCCAGCCGGTGTTCGCGTCGACCCGTATCGGTCCGGTGTACACGGCCCGGACGGCTTCGAGCGTCTCGAGGTCGCTGGGTCCGCCGACCTTGATCTTGAGCGCCGGGAAATCGGCCGCGCGACGCGCGCGCTCCGCGACGACCGTCGGGGCGTCGATGCCCAGCGTGAAGTCGGTCGGCGGAATCTGACCTTCGACGCGCAGCAATACCCCGACCGGCAGCCCGAGCCGTTTGCCCGCGAGGTCGTGGAGCGCGATGTCGAGCGCACACTTGAGCGCCCCGTGATGGGCGACCGACGCCGCCATCAGCCCCTCGGCGTCCTCGAGCGCGTCGCGGACATCGTCGCGTCGACCCCGCAGATCCCGTTCGATCGGCTCGAGCGCCGCGAGCAGCCGCGGCGCGATCGCGGCCATCGTCTCCGGCGTGTCGCCGTAGAACGGGTCCGGGTAGCCCTCGCCGATCCCGACCGGCCCATCCGGGCCATCGGCCTCGTCGCGGAGCGTCACGACAACGGTCGTGACCGACCGCCCCTCGCCGTGCGACGACCGTGCGATGACGAACGGATCACGCAGCGGCAGGCGCAGCGTGCGCAGGCGGAGCGCGAGGGTCATCCGGCACGGGCCCCGCGGGCCGAGGGGGCTGCGGTCGTACCCTCGCCCGACGCGGCCGAGGTGGCCGCGGTCAGGCAGTCGCCCGTCGGGTCCGAGGGAGACGCGATCGCGGCCCCGTCCACGACCCACGGCAGCGCCTCGACGCTCGCCTCGATCTCGTGCCACAGGCGGTCGCCGCCGAACCGGACGGGATCGTCGCACGGCAGCCCGGTCTCGGCCGCGGTCGCCGCGATGATCCGCCGCGCCTCGTCCTCGTCCGCGATCAACGAGGTATTGAGCGCGACCGCGACGACCTTCGACGGCGCGACCAGGCCCGCGACCTGCTCGTGCAGCGCGATGAACGGCGGGAGCTTCGCGATCGGGAACCTGACGTCCGGCAGGTGGTCGAAGTCGTGGTCGGCCATGCCCGGCTTGTGGACCATCACCATCGCGTGGGGGGTCGTGCCGTGGATCAGCCCCAGGGTGACCGAGCTGTAGGCGGGATGGTCGAGACTCCCCTGTCCCTCGACGATGACCCAGTCGCCGCGCGCCTCGCCCTCCTCCGCGAGCCACTCGGCGGTCCCCTGGAGGAAGTCGGCGATCAGCCGGTCGACGGCAACGCCCCAGCCCTCGATCATCATCCCCGTCTGCCCGGTCGGCACGAACGACGCCCGCCGGCCCGCGGTCGTCGCGGCCCGTCGGAGCTCGAGCGCCACCGACATCTTGCCGATCGCGCAGTCCGTCCCGACCGTCAGCAGCACCCGCTTGCCCGGCCCGTGCCGCCGCCCCACCGAGGTCTCGTACCGTTCCGGCGGACGCCGGTAGTCCATCATCCGCACGCCCGCCGTTCGCGCCGCCTCGGCGAACTCCGGATCGTCGCCCAGGAACGTGTGGAGCCCCGAATGGATGTCGAGCCCGGAGCGGATGGCCGCAAGGATGACCTGCCGCCAGTCGTCGGGAAGCCGGCCACCGGTGGGGGCGATCCCGATCAACAACCCGTTCGCGCGTGGAAGGAAGCCGAGCGCGTCGTTCAGGCTGGCGACGATCGGGATGTCGTACCGGCCCGAGTCGCCGAGCCATTCGCGAACGTTCCGCCCGGCCTGTGTCGAGTCGATGACGGCGACGATCGTGTCGGTCCCGAAACGGATCACTCCCATCGCGGTCTTGCCGTGGTGGAAGCCGAAGTTTCCCTCGGCGAGGATGACGAGGCGGCGATCGGCGGACGACGGCACGGACACATTCCCTGTCTGGTGTGCTGCGTGATCCCCCGCGGCCAGTCTAGGACAGCAGGCGGTTTCCTCAGACGAGCGTCAGGAGTGCTCCGAGGGCATACCCGAGCACGGTGGCCAACCCGACGGCGGGGCCGGCGTCTTCGAATGCCTCGGGCATCATCGTGTCGGCGAGCATCGTGAGGATGGCGCCAGCGGCAAACGCCTCGATGATCGCGGTGGCCTCGACCGGTGCGCCCGCGAAGGCTCCGAACCCGATACCGGCAGCCACGCCGCTGACGACGACAACCGCGAGCCACAGCCGGTAGATCCGCCACGGCGACCAGCCCGCGCGGGCGAGACCGGTCGTCGCCGACAGGGCCTCGGGAAGGTTGGAGATCGCGACCGCGAGCAGGAAGGCGATGCCCTCGGAGCGCCCCTGCAGGAGCGAGATGCCGATCACCACGGACTCCGGGACCCCGTCGAGGACGGCACCGAGGACGATCCCGAGCGCGTTCGCGTCCCCCTGGTGTCCCTCGGATCGCTTCCGTCCGTGCGAGGCGGTGGACCGTTGGAGGGCCCAGTTTCCTCCCGAGTACACGATGGCGCCCGCCGCGAGGCCGACGACGACGACGGTGACCCCTGCCTCCTCGAACGCCGACGCCGTGAGATCGAGCGTCAGCGCCGAGATCAGCGCCCCGACCCCGAACCCCGCGACGAGCCCGATCGCCCGCTTCGACCAGGGCCGCGCGAGGGCGAGCCAGGCTCCGACGAGCAGCGTCGCTGCGGCCGCCAACCCCAACCCGAACGCCTGCGCCACGACCCACCTCCTGGGCGATCGTACCGTCGGTCGGGCACGAAAAAACGCCCCCGGGGCGCGGATCCGGGGGCGTTCGGGGAAGTACGAGCTGGTACCGCATACCGGATTCGAACCGGTGATCTCCGCCTTGAGAGGGCGGTGTCCTGGGCCTCTAGACGAATGCGGCAGGAGTGGGACGTTGCCGTCCGACCGGTGGCGGAGGATACCAGAGCGCCGCGGAAGCCCGCAATCGTGCGCGGGCGTGCCGCGAGCGCCTAGAGGCGGTTCGTCTCGAGGAACGCCCGCAGGGTCTCGGCGACCTGCAGATAGCTCTGCTCGCCGAGCACCAGCCCGAAGTGCGAGTGGGCGCCGAACGGTTCGTACGGGGCGTCCAGCCACTCCGCGAGGCGCTCCACCTCGGCCTCGGGGACGTACGCGTCGAGGCCGCCGGCGACGATCAGCCGCGGCACGTCGGGGAGCGCCCGGTGGTCGACCGGAACTCCCTGCAGCACCTGGCGCTTCATGCGGCCCGATTCGAACGCCTTCTGGCCCAGCATGTGCTGGATCCGCAGGATGTCCTGGATCGTCAGATCGCGGTGCTCGCGCTGGAGCTTCTCGGGCAGCGTCTCCCACCCCAGCGCGGACCGTCCGTACGCGTCCGGCACGTCGCGGACGACGTGCGGGCGCGCGGGGTCGCGGACGTCCTTCGGCAGCTCGGGCGCGATCAGCACGTACGCGGAAACGGGTACCCGCTCGATCGCCTTGAGCGTGAGCAGCCCGCCGAGGCCATGGCCGACCACGACGACGCTCGGTCCGAGCCTGTCGGCAGCCGCGACGACGTCCTCGGTGTAGGACTCGACGTCGAGCGTCGCCGGGTCCGCGGTCTGCGACCAGAAATGGTTCCGCAGGTTGAGGGCGTGACCCTCCCAGCCGCGACCCGCGAAGTGGTGGAGGTAGCGCTCCCACACCCACGACCCGCCGAGCTCGCCATGGACGAACAGCA
>DATFQL010000265.1:0-13076 GCA_035264305.1 Candidatus Limnocylindrales bacterium
AACGACCGCATCGACCGGGACGCTGCCGCGGCGCCGCTCGCCGACCGGGTCGAGTGGGCCGTGTACAGCCTCCTCTCGACCGCCGGCCCGATGTCCGAGGACCAGTTCCTCGAGCGGATCGCGAACATGTTCGCCGGGCCCGACCTGCCCGACGAAGCCCTCGTCCGCGCATGCCTCGCGAGCTACCGCAGCATGGCCAGCACGCCCGACCGACTGCTGACCTCGGACGACGTCGTCCGGCGAAGCCAGGAGCACGGGGCCCTCATCGGCGACCTCGTCCACCTCGGCCACCGGCTCGGGTATTCGTGCTGGATCGGGAGCCGGCAGCAGTCGCGGCGGCTCGACGCCGTGCCGTTGGCCGAGCGCCTCGATGACCGCGAGCTCGCGGGGCCGCCGTCCTTCGGCCGGATCCGCGCGGAGGAGCTGGAAGAGGTGGACGTCATCTGGTACGTCCGCGGCCGCGCGGCGTACCTGTGGGAGGTGGAGTGGACGGCCATGCTCGGCGAGCCGGTCCTCCGCAGGCATGCCCGCATGCCCGAGGACGACCGTGTCGTCCGGTTCCTCGTCCTGCTCCCGGAGCGCGTGGAGCTCGTGCGCCACAAGCTCGATCGCTCGCCGCTGCTCCGCCGGGCGCTCGAGGAGGGGAGCTGGCACCTGGTCAAGGCGAACCACGTCCGGGACTGGGCACGGCTCGAGGCGCCCACGATCGCCGACCTCGAGTCGCTGCTCGGGCTCGATCCCGCAGCCGAACGCTCCGGCGACCAGCTGCCCCTGTTCGGCTGAGCCGAGATGCCCGGCTCGCCCGGGCCTCGGGGAGCGGCCGGCGCCCCGCGATACGCTAGGCCGTACTCCGCCCATCTGCCTGCCGTGACCCCAGGGGAGCTCGTGTGACCGAGACGACCACCCAGCCCACCGCGATGGACCAGGTCAGCGCCGACTTCTGGGAGGCGTACCTGCGGCTCAACCCGACCTCGGCGACGGTCTACGGAGACGACCGCTACGACGACCTGCTGCCCGATCCATCCGCCGCCGGTCGCGCAGCAGAGATCGACGCGATCCGCCAGGCGAACGAGGGCGCCCAGGCGATCCCGGCGGAGTCGCTCTCGACCGAAGACCGCGTCACCCGCGACATCCTCCGCGTCCTCGGCGACCTCGCCGCTCGCGACGAGGAGCTGGGCGCGTACGAGATCCGCGCGGTCGACCAGATCTACGGCCCGCAGACGCTGCTGCCGCAGGTCGCCACGTTCCAGCACGCCGACACGCCGGAGCGCCTCGAGCGATGGCTCGCCCGGTTGCACGCGTACGGGCCGTTCATCGACGCCAACATCGAGATCCTCCACGGGGCACGCGCGTCCGGGCGCACGGCAGCCGGGATCGTGGCCGAGCGGACGATCGACCAGCTCCGGCGGCTCCTCGACACGCCGATCGAGGACGCGGTGATCCCGGCCCTCTCGAAGGTCGCCACGGACGAGGACCGCGAGCGGGTGCGCGAGGTCGTGCGCGACGTCGTCTACCCGGCGGACCGGCGATATCTCGAGGCGCTGTCGGGGGAGTATCTCGCCGCGACCCGCGAACAGCCCGGCCTCGTCTCGGCGCCCGACGGTGACACGCTCTACCGCTACTGCATCACGCGCTGGACCACCCTCGACCTCGAGCCGCGCGACGTGCACCAGGTGGGCCTCGACGAGCTCGAGCAGATCGACGAGGAGCGGCGCGAGATCGCGCGGCGAGCGGGGCACGGCGACGACGTCGAGGCGTATCGGAAGGTGCTCGTCGCCGACCCCGCCAACCAGGCCGCGAGCGTCGACGCGCTGGTCGGCCGCGCGACCGAGGACATCGAGCGTGCCGGGGCCGTCGCACCGAGCGTGTTCGGGCGCCTCCCCGTGGCGGCGTGCATCGTCAAGCCGGTCGAGCCGTTCAAGGAGCGGGACGCGCCGTTCGCCTACTACTACCCGCCGACGATCGACGGCTCGCGCCCCGGCACCTACTACGTCAACACGTACGACCTGCCGAGCCGGACCTACCACAAGCTGGCCGCGACGACGTTCCACGAGGCGATCCCCGGCCACCACTTCCAGATCGCGCTGGAGATGGAGAACCCCGAGCTGAACGCGTTCCGGCGGCTCGGGGCGCGGATCGTAGCCGGCGCGTACGTCGAGGGCTGGGGGCTGTACGCGGAGCGCCTGGCCGACGAGCTGGGGCTGTACCGCGACGATGCCGAGCGGCTCGGCATGCTCGATGCCCAGGCGTGGCGCGCGTCGCGGCTCATCGTCGACTCGGGTATGCACGGGCTGGGCTGGTCGCGCCAGCAGTCCATCGACTGGCTGCTCAGGACCGGACTGTCGGAGACCGACGCCGTGATCGAGACCGACCGCTACATCGCGTGGCCCGGCCAGGCCCTGTCGTACATGACGGGCATGCGCGAGATCAGGCGGCTCCGGCGCGAGCTGGAGGCGCGCGACGGGGACCGGTTCGACCTCAAGCGGTTCCACGACGAGCTCATCGGACACGGGTCGCTGCCGCTCGTCACGCTCGCCGACGAGCTGCCGCGCTGGGTGACGCCCGCCGGCTAGGAGTCGAATCCGATCCCGAGCGCGTCCATCGCCTGGAGGAACATCCCGCGGCGGCCCTCGTGCGCGTCGGCCGCGATGACCGACCGGCGCATGATCTCCACGGCCGGTGTCCGGATGGGCTCGAGCGGGATCGGGAACGGCGTCGACCGGACGAACCGGAGGCGGAGGAGGTCCGACGACGGGTCGAGCACCATGTCGCGCAGCACGCCGGCCGCCCACCGGGTGGCGCCCACGCCGAGGCCGGTGTAGCCGAGCGCGTAGTGGACCCGCCCGCCGAGCGTCTCCCCGAACGTGACGCTGAACCGGGTCGACGTGTCGATCGCCCCGCCCCATCGATGGGTGAACCCGATCCCGTCCAGCTGCGGGAACGTCTCGACGAACTGCCGCGCGAGCGTGTCGAACGTCGACGGCCGCAGGTCGTGCGAGGGCTTCACGGCGTTGCCCGGGTGGTAGATCGCGTCATAGCCGCCCCACAGGATCCGGTGGTCGGCGGACTGCCGGAAGTAGTGGAACTGGTTCCCGGCGTCGGACATGCCCTCGCGCCCGCCCCAGCCGATCGAATCCCGCTGCGCCGTCGTCATCGGCTCGGTCATGAGCGCGTAGTCGTACACCGGGACGAAGGCCGTCGCGAGCCGGCGCATCCAGGCGCTGTACGCCGATGTCCCGACCACGACGTGCTCGGCGTCGACGACGGCCCCGCCCTCGACGTGGACCTCCACGCGCCCGGCACGCCGGGCGAGCCGCCGGACGCGCGATTCCTCGGCGATGCGGACGCCCCGGCGCTCGGCCGCGGTCGCCAGTCCCCACGCCAGCTTCGCGGGGTTCACGAGCACGCACCGCTCGGGTCCGCCGCGGACTCCGGCCTGGAACCGGGACGAGTGGACGAGCGCCTGGATCGCATCGCGGTCGAGGAACGCGAGCTCGATGGCGTGGGCGGCCGCGAGCGCGACGTACTCGGCCAGCCCATCGACCTGCCACGGCTCCGTCGCCACGTCCAGCGTCCCGGTCTCCTCGAGCTCGGCGTCGATGCCCTCGTTGCGTACGAACGCCACGAGCTCGCGCAGGTTGCGGACGCCCTCCGCCTCGAGCCGCTCGAGCTCGTCCGCGAAGTGGAGCAGCCCGTTGTGGAGGCCATGGGTGAGCGAGGCCGCACAGAACCCCCCGTTGCGGCCGCTCGCGCCCTCGGCCACCCGATCCGCCTCGAGCAGCACGACACGCAGCGCGGGGTCCGCCTCGACCAGCCGGATCGCCGTCCACAGGCCGGTGAACCCCCCACCGATGATCGCGACGTCCGCCGCCACGCGGCCCTCGAGTGGGGGTCGCGGCGGACCAGGGTCGCCGGTCGTGTACCAGAAGGACCCGCCGGCAGGCGCGGCCACCGTCGCGCTGGAACCGGGAAGCCCGATCGCCCGGCCGAACCGGCGAAGCTGCTCGCTCACTCGCGCAATGTACGCGGATCAGCACGCACGACGGCGGTCATCCTGCGCGATTCGCACGTCCGACTCCGGTAGGTGACGATATTCGTGTTGACGGCCGTCGTGGCCGTGTGGCACGATCCGGCCACCTGTTGCATATCCCGCAACGCCCGTCCCGGCTCGTGGGCCAGCATCGCGGGAGCCCCGCCCGTCACCGCTGCGCGGACGTCGCCGCCCGCCCGGGCGCGCGGGGGTCGAAGCCTGGAGGCACCATGACGGCCGAACCCGCGTCGCGATCGATCCCCACCCTCGACCGGAGCAAGCAGCTCGCGACGTATCGGCGCGCCCTGCAGACGCTGCCGGGCGGCACGGACTCGAACTTTCGTGCGTGGGGCGAGGACACGATCTACGTCGACCGCGGCAAGGGCGGCATGGTCTGGGACATCGACGGCAACGAGTACATCGACCTCCGGCTGGGCTACGGGCCGGTGATCCTGGGGCACGGCGACGACCGTGTCGACGACTTCGTCAACGAGCGGATGCGCCAGGGCGTGAGCTTCTCGCTCACGAGCGAGGACGAGGTCCGCGCGATGGAGCTCGTCAAGGAGCTCAACCCGTGGGTCGGCAAGGCCCGGATGACGGTGTCCGGCACCGAGGCGACGATGCACGCGATGCGCATCGCCCGCGCGTACACGGGCCGCACGAAGATCGTGAAGTTCGAGGGCCAGTACCACGGCGTCCACGACTACGCGCTGATCAGCGTCGGCCCCAACGACATGAGCGACCTCGGCGACGCCGAGAACCCCGTCGCGCTCGCGTGGGGGCGCGGCATCCCGGAGCAGGTCGCGAAGACGATCATCCCTGCCCGCTACAACAACATCGACTTCCTGCGCCGCCTGTTCGAGCGCGAGGGAGACGAGATCGCGGCCATCATCGTGGAGCCCGTCCTCGGCAACGCCGCGGGGATCCTCCCGAAGCCCGGCTTCCACCAGGCGATGCGCGCGCTCACCGAGGAGTTCGGCATCCTGCTCATCTTCGACGAGGTCAAGACCGGCTTCCGGTTCGCGAAGGGCGGCGCGGCCGAGTACTTCGGGATCACGCCCGACCTCGCGACGTACGCCAAGGCCATGGGCAACGGCTACCCGGCCGCGGCGTTCGGCGGGCGCGACGACGTCATGTCCGTCCTCCCCGACAAGGTCAGCCACGGCGGCACGTATGCGGGCAATCGTGTTGCCGCGGCCGCGGCGGTCAAGACGCTCGAGATCATCCGCGACACGGACGCCCTGGCCACGATCCACGCGACCGGGGAGCGGATCCAGGCAGGCATCCGCGGGCTGATCGAGGCCAGGGGCCTGCCGTACCACCTCACCGGTCACCCGTCGATGTTCAGCGTGATGTTCACCGACGAGGTGGCGAGCGAGTACCGCGACTGGGCCAACACCGACCACGAGCTGTACGACGCGATCGCGATCGGGATGCATGCCCGTGGGGCGATGCCCGAGCCCGACAGCCGCGAGCCGTGGTTCGTGTGCGAGGCGCACGCGCAGGGCGACATCGTCGACCGGATCGTCACGATCTTCGGGGAGTCGTTCGACGCGGCGCTCGAAGCCCGGGTGCACGGCACGCGCGACGCGCACCCCACCGGGGCCATGGCACAGCCGGCCGCCGGCTGAGATCCCCGACAAGGAGGGTTCTGGCGCGATGACGCTCGATGGGAATGCGGTTCGGTCCGTCGATCGGGCGGCTGCCCTGTTGCTTGCCCTCGGGGAGAGCCACGGCGAGGCCGGCGTGACCGAGCTCGCCCGCCGGCTCGGGCTGCACAAGTCCACGGCGTCGCGCCTGCTCGCGACGCTCGAGAAGCGCGGCCTCGTCGAGCAGGACGAGGAGAGCGGCAAGTACCGGCTCGGCCTCGTCGTGATCCGCCTCGCGAACCGCGCCGAGCGCACGCTCGACCTGCGCTCGATCGCCATGCCCGAGCTCGACCGGCTCGCGCGCGCGACCCGCGAGACCACCGGCGTCGGCGTGCTGGACGGCGACCAGCTGCTCACGGTCGCCCAGGCGGACGGGCCCAATCTCGTCGCCGTCGGCGACTGGACCGGGCGCTGGGTCCCGCTCCACTCGGTGGCCGGTGGCAAGGTCCTCCTCGCGTCACTGCCCGAGCGCGAGATCCTGCGCCTCGTCCGACGCGGCCTCGACCGGTTCACGGACCGGACGATCACGCAGCTCGAGCCGCTCCTCGAGGAGCTCGCGCGGGTCCGTCGCCGCGGCTACGCGACGGCCTTCGGCGAGTACGACACGGGGCTGAACGCGATCGCCGCCCCCGTCCATGACGCTCGTGGCCAGGTCATCGCGGCCGTCGACGTGTGGGGCCCCGCGTTCCGCGTCACGCCTCGCCGCGTGCCCGAGGTGGCCCAGCAGGTGCGCGAGGCCGCCGGCGCGATCTCGGTGCGACTCGGCGGGACCGCGGCCTAGCGACCTCGCGTCCGGGCGACCCGCGTCCGCCCGACTCCGCGTCCACTACGCTGAGCCGATGTCGCTGCCCGACGATCTTGCCGACCAGGTGTTCGCGTGGATCCGCGATCCCGGCGTGCCGATCTTCCTCGTCGTCGTCATCTCGCTCGTCGTCATCCGCCTGGCCCGCGTGTTCGTCCACGGGATCGTCGAGGCGCTCCTCGACCGCGAGGCGACCGAGGGGACGGCGCAGGAGCTGTCGGCGGTCGAGATCAAGAAGCGCATGGACACCCTGGAGACCCTGGGAACCAACGTCATCCGGTTGTTCGTGTTCCTGATCGCGCTGGTGATGATCCTCGGCGAGCTCAACCTCGACATCGGGCCCGCGATCGCCGGCCTCGGCGTGGTGGGGATCGCCGTGGGGTTCGGCACGCAGAGCATCGTGCGCGACTACTTCACCGGCGCCCTGATCCTCATCGAGAACCAGTTCAGCAAGGGCGACGTCGTGACGATCGCCGGCGTCAGCGGCACGGTCGAGGACTTCAGCCTGCGGCGCACGACGCTCCGTGACCTCGACGGCGTCGTGCACACGGTGCCCAATGGCGAGGTCAAGGTCGCCTCCAACCGGACGCGCGTCTGGGCCCGCATCAACCAGGACGTCACGGTCGCCTACGGCACGGACATCGAGGAGGCGACGCGCGTGGTCAACGACGTCGGCACGGCGATGGCCGCCGACCCGGAGTGGCGGCGCCGGGTGATGGAGGCCCCGCACGTGGAGCGCATCGAGGCGCTCGGCGAGTACGGCATCACGATCAAGGTTCTCGGCCTCGTCCGGGCGACGGAGCAGTGGGCCGCCGGTGGCGAGCTGCGCAAGCGGCTCCTTGCCGCGTTCGCGACGCACGGCATCGAGATCCCCAGGCCGCAGCGGGTCGTCCTTGCCCGAGAGCCCGCCGTCGACCCGTTCACGCCGGGCGGGGCGACCGTCGAGGGACCGACCCAGGAGGACCTGTCCGCAGGGGCGGACTGAGCGCCGGCGAACGGACTGACCACCGCCGACCCCGGACCAATCGGGACGGGTCCGGGCGGGGTGGCGCGGGTAGAATGACCCGACCCAGGGAGCCGATCGGGAGACATCCGTGAGCATCGAGCCCCAGGCCCACGACGGGCCGGAGATCGAGAATCTCTTCGCCGAGACCCGGACGTTCCCGCCCGACCCTGCCTTCGCGGCGCAGGCGAACGCGACCGCGCAGCTCTACGACTCGGCGAACGCGGACCCCGAGGCGTTCTGGGCAGCGCAGGCGCGCGAGAGGCTCTCATGGTCGAAGCCGTTCACCACGACGCTCGACTGGGACCTGCCGTTCGCGAAGTGGTTCGCAGACGGCGAGCTCAACGTCGCCTACAACTGCATCGACCGCCACGTCGAGGCCGGGCTGGGGGACAAGGTCGCGTACCACTGGATCGGCGAGCCCGGCGAGACCCGGACGTTGACGTATGCGGACCTGATGCGCGAGACCTCGAAGGCCGCGAACGCGCTGCTCGAGCTCGGCGTCCGAACCGGCGACCGCGTCGCGATCTACATGCCGATGATCCCGGAGCTCCCGATCGCGATGCTCGCGTGTGCGCGGATCGGCGCGCCGCACACGGTCGTGTTCGGCGGGTTCTCGGCCGAGGCCCTGTCGGGCCGGATCAACGACTGTGGCGCGAAGGTGCTGATCACCGCGGACGGGGGCTGGCGTCGCGGCAGGAAGGTGGGTCTCAAGCACCACGCGGACGAGGCGATCGCGAGCACCCCGACGATCGAGCACGCTCTCGTCGTCCGCCGTCTGGGCGACGGGGTCAACATGGTGGAGGGGCGTGACCACTGGTGGCACGAGGTCGTCGATCGCCAGTCGGACGTCTGCCCGCCGGTCCCCGTCGAGAGCGAGCACATGCTCTATCTCCTCTACACCTCGGGGACGACCGCGAAGCCCAAGGGCATCCTCCACACCTCGGCGGGCTACCTGCTCGGCGCCGCATTCACCCACTGGGCCGTGTTCGACATCAAGCCCGATGACATCTACTGGTGCGCCGCGGACGTGGGCTGGGTGACCGGCCACAGCTACATCGTCTACGGGCCCCTCGCCAACGCGACCACCGGCCTCCTGTACGAGGGCGCCCCGGACTCCCCGGACTGGCACCGCTGGTGGCACATCATCGAGCAGTACAAGGTCAACATCCTCTACTGCGCGCCGACCGCGATCCGCGCGTTCATGAAGCAGGGCGACGATCTGCCCGCGGACCACGACCTCTCGTCGTTGCGCGTGCTGGGGTCGGTCGGCGAGCCGATCAACCCGGAGGCGTGGCGCTGGTATCGGGACGTGATCGGTGGCGGGCGGACCCCGGTCGTCGACACGTGGTGGCAGACCGAGACGGGTCAGATCATGATCTCGCCGCTGCCCGGCGTGACGACGACCAAGCCGGGCTCGGCGACGTTCCCGATGCCCGGCATCGGGGTCGACGTCGTCGACCACCACGGGAACTCGGTGCCGCTTGGCGGCGGCGGCTTCCTCGTGCTCACGCGCCCCTGGCCGGGAATGCTGCGGGGCATCTATGGCGACCCCGACCGGTACCGCGAGACCTACTGGTCACGGTTCCCGGGCAAGTACTTCGCCGGCGACGGCGCGAAGCGGGACGAGGACGGCTACCTGTGGCTGCTCGGCCGGGTGGACGACGTGATGAACGTCGCCGGTCACCGGATCTCCACCACGGAGGTCGAGTCCGCGCTCGTCGATCACCGATCCGTGGCGGAGGCGGCCGTCGTCGGCAAGAACGACCCGATCAGCGGCCAGGCGATCTTCGCGTTCGTGATCCTCAAGACCGGACAGGAGGCCAGCGACGCGCTCGGCGTCCAGCTGCGGGAGCACGTGGCGTACGTGATCGGCCCGATCGCGCGGCCGAAATTCCTCATGTTCGTGCCCGACCTGCCGAAGACGCGGAGCGGCAAGATCATGCGCCGGCTGCTGCGCGACATCGCGGAGGGCCGGACGCTGGGCGACACGACGACGCTGGCCGACGAGACGGTGGTCGAGACGATCCGCGACAACAGCGGCAAGGCGGAGGACTGATCCCGTGCCGTTCGGGTTCCTGAAGCGCCGCAAGCCGGCAGACGCACCGGGCTCATCGGCCGGGAGCGCTGCGCCCGCTGGGGGTGCGGCCCCCGCAGGAGGTGCCGGCGGCGCGACCGCCGATCCAGCCGGCATCACGCGGTCCGGCGGCGTCTCGCCCACCGCCGGCGTCGTCGACTCGGCGAGCCTCCACGCCGGCAACGTGCGCGGCGTCCCGTTCATCGCGATCACCGAGGACTGGCGCCTTCGGGGAAGGATGATGATCGCGGGACGTCTGACCGACGCGCTCAACAAGCGGGAGGCGATCGCGATCTCGGACGTCACCTGGGGTCCCACGGATGGCTCCGCGCCACTCGAGCCGGCACCGGGGCTGCGGAGTGTCGACCCGTACGACCTGATCCTGGTCACGGCGGGGGAGGATTCGCTGCCGCCGATGAACGACACCGAGCGAATGGCGTTCAAGGTGCACAAGGTCGAGTACGACGTGGCGCTCGAGCTGCCGCCGTTCCGCGTGATCGGGACGGTCTTCATGCATCCGGGCTCCGAGCCCGAACGACTCCTCGAGCGATCGAGCGAGATGTTCGTCCCCGTGGTCGGTGCGACCGCGCGTCTGGGCGACATCGAGGTGAGCGACCCGGAGGTGGAGGTGATCCTCGTCAACCGGTTCTACCTTCGCGGCGTGGAGCAGGTCGACAAGCGGACCGGCATGGCCCATCAGAAGCTGCCCGGGGCGCCGATGGGTGGCACGAGCTGGCAGGACCGCTCGCGCTGACGAACGTGCGACCGGCCGTCGAGGCCGTCGTCTTCGACGTCGGCGAGACGCTCGTCTCGGAGAATCGGGCATGGCTCGAGTGGGCCGACTGGCTGGGCGTCCCGCCACTCACGTTCCTCGGCGTGCTCGGCGGGGCGATCGCGCGCGGGGAGGACCACCGCATGCCGTTCCGGTTGCTCCGTCCCGACGCCGACCTGCGCCTCGAACGCACGCGCCGCGTCGAGGCCGGACTGCCCGAGCTGTTCATCGGTGACGACCTGTACCCGGACGCCGTGCCGGCACTCCTGGCCTTGAGGGCAGCCGGGTACCGGGTCGGCGTCGCGGGGAACCAGCCGCGCGCGGCGGAGCGGCTGTTCGACGACGTGGGCGTCGAGCTCGACCTGGTCGCGTCCAGCGAGTCCCTCGGGTTCGAGAAGCCGGACGCTGCGTTCTTCGCCGCGATCGCCGCGCGCCTCGCGCTGCCGGCCGCGTCGATCGCGTACGTCGGTGACCGCATCGACAACGACGTCCGGCCCGCGGCGGCCGCAGGGATGCGGGCTGTCTTCGTTCGCCGCGGCCCATGGGCATGGCTCCAGGCGGGCCGCGAGGCTGCACCGGGGGCCGACGCCACGATCGACGACCTCACGACGATCGTGGACGTGATCCGCGCGCTCGCGTAACGGGAGGGACCCGGAAACGCGGCACGCCCGCCTGGCCGGCGGGCGTGGACGCGTTGGGCAACGAGTGAGGGGACCGATCCCCGGATGAGAGCGTCGGGTTAGGCCCGGACGGCGACCTGGCGGCCGAACAGGCGCAGCTGGGACCGGGCCGGCTCGACGACCTCGATGCCGAGCATCCGCGCGGCGAGCTGCTCGAAGTCCTGGGTGATCCGTTCGCGCGGGCCGATCTCGAACAGCGTGCGGCCCTCGTTGTTCGCGCGGACGAGCAGCATGCCGGCCGACCGGATCTCGGCGTACGCGAGGAGATTTGCCGACTTCTCGATGTCGCCGACCGCGATGCCCGACGCCGCCCGGTTCACCACGAGCGACAGCCGGTCGACCATGCCGAGGTCAGCCGCGACGTCGCGCAGCTGGACGAGCGCCCGGATCGCGGGGAGGTCCGGAGTGACGGGCACGAGGATCTGGTCGGCCCGCTCGAGCATCGCCCGGTTGAGCGGGCTGTACGACGGGTGTGCGTCGATGACCACGTAGTCGACGTTGCGCCGCGCCACGGCGATTGCCCCGGCGACGCGCTGCGGCTCGAGGAGCTCGGTCGCCATCGGGCTGGAGGTGAACGGCAGCACCTTGAGGCCGGAGGTGTGCAGCGACGCCATCTCGTCGAACGTCAGGACCGGACCGCCGTCGATCTCGTCGCGCCAGGTGTCGACGACGGTGGGGACCGCGTCCATGCCGAGCGAGGTCGGCACATGGCCCGTCACCGTGTCCGCGTCGAGCAGCAGGACACGCTGGCCCTTCGCGATCAGGGCCGCGGCGAGGTTGGTGGCGATCATCGTCTTGCCGACGCCGCCCTTCGGGTTGAACACGACAACGGTCTTGCCGCGGCGGCCCCAGTCGCCCTTGTCGATCTCGGTCTGCAGCACCGGTCCCGAGCCGTCGTCGACCGCAGCCGACCTGATGCACATCGCCTCGACCCGCCAGCGGATCGACTCGGCGGAGTAGGGCCGCACGACGTACTCGTCGTCCTCGTGGCCGGGCGCGGAGGAGTCGAGCGCATCCAGCGACGCGTCGTCGACGACGATCAACGCCGGGATCGAGCGGCCGCCGGGGTGGAGCGCGGCCCATGCATCCTCGCCGTCGATGTCGGCCTCGGCATCGATGACGGCGATGGCGACGTCGCGACGGGTGGCGAGCAGGTCCGTCAACTCTCGCGCGCGCCGGACGTAGATCGGGTCGAAGCCCGCTGCGTGCAGCTCCAGGCCGACGGGATCGGCCTCGGCGTCGGGCAGCAGGACGGCGACCGCAGGGCGGGAGAGGGACGACATCGAGGCTACGCCTCCGCCTCGGGATCGCGCGCGGCGACGTGCACGGTCCCGTCGCCCGAGCCCGTTACGCGGGCCGCGAAGCCGGGCATCGTCGGGATGACGTCGCGGAACGAGAGGTCGGCGCGATGGGTCACGTTGAACACGAACTCGCCTTCGGGCCCTGACGCGACGGCGACGGTCTGGACACCCGGGAGGCGGCCCAGGTGGCGCTTGAAGCTCGCGATGCTTGCCACGGACACGAGGCCGGACACGACGACCTGGGTCGTGCGCGGCTCGTCGCCGGCCTCACCCTCACCGTGGCCGGGGAGCAGGTTCGCGAGCCGCTCGCTGAACGTCTCCGTCTCGTAGCCGCCGGCGTCCACCCGGGCTGCCATGGCTGCGGCCGCCTCGGGGTCGTAGTCCAGCTCATCGGCCTGGCGGCCGACGAGGAGCTCGGCGGCCGTCTCCGCGACATCGGCTGCCGCCTCCGCGGTCTCCGCGGAATCCGCGGCGGCTTCCGCCGCGACCACGGCCTCGGCCGCGGCCTCGAGCGCGGCCATGATCGCGCCGCGGTCGACGGGGTCCCCGCCCTCGGCGCTGTCGTCCGTGGGAAAGCCTTCCGGCGTCTCACCGGCCGTCCAGCGCGGGACGTCGTTGCTGGCCTCGTCCGTGGTCTCGCCGTCGCCCGCGGCGGGCTGCAGCTCGGGGGAGTCGGCCCACGCGTCGGCGGCGACCCAGCCGCTGCTCGTCGTGTCGGTGGCTGAGGTCTCGTCGGCCGGGCCGTACCAGTCGTCGACAGGT
>DATFQL010000266.1:0-5632 GCA_035264305.1 Candidatus Limnocylindrales bacterium
CGCACCCCGGTCAGGAACCTGTGGCTGTCCGGCTCGTCGACCCACCCCGGTGGCGGCCTGATGGGCGCCAACGGGCGGCTCGCGGCGGTCGAGGTCCTCCGGGCCAGCGGCCGGAAGGTGGCCTGAAGATGGCGACGCGGACGACCGCATACGACGCCATCGTCATCGGGGCTGGTCACAACGGACTCGTCGCCGCCGCGTACATGGCCCGGGCCGGCCTCAAGGTGCTCGTCCTCGAGGCGCGGGACCGGGTTGGCGGCGCCACGGTCACCGAAGAGCTGATGCCCGGCGTCCGCGTCCCCTCGCTCGCCCACACGGTCGGCCGGCTGCGCGCGTCGATCGCCCGCGAGCTCGAGCTCGGCGCCCATGGCATGGCGCTCGTCGCCCCCGAGTGCCGCGTGTTCGCCCCGCAGCCGGACGGTCGTGCCGTGACGCTGTGGTCAGACCTCGGCGCGACGGTGGATTCCCTGCGCGCGTGGTCGGAGGAGGACGCGACCGCGTACGTCGAGTACGACCGCCGCGTCCGCTCGCTGAGCCGCTTCCTCACTGACCTCGGCGACGAGGCGCCGCCCGAGATCAACGCGCCGGGGTTCGGCGATGCCCTGCTCGGCCTCCGGCTCGGCCGTGCGTTCCGCGGGCTCGGCACGCACGACGGGCGGACGATCCTGCGGGTCCTCGCGATGGCGGTCGCGGACTTCGTCACCGAGTCGTTCGACACCGAGGCCATCCGTGCGACGACCGCCTGGCGCGGCGTTCGCTACACCGCGATGGGCCCGTGGTCGGCCGGGACGACACAGGTGCTCCTGGGAGATGCGGCGGGCAACGACGGCGGCGCCGCCGGCGAGACCGTGTTCGCCAGGGGCGGCCCGTCGAACGTCGCGGAGGCGATCGCCGCGTCCGCGCTCGGCTCGGGCGCCGAGATCCGGACCGACGCCCGCGTCGCGCACGTCACGACGCTCGACGGGGCGGTCACGGGAGTCGTGCTCGAGGGCGGCGAGGAGATCGCGTGCACACGGGTCGTGTCGGGGCTCGACCCGAAGCAGCTGCTGACCTCGCTCGTCGACCCCGTCACCGTGGGGCCGTCGATGCGCTGGCGCGCGGGGAACATCCGGACGCCCGGCGCCGTCGCGAAGGTCAATCTCGTGCTCGACGGCGTGCCGACGTTTCCGGCGGCCGGCGACGACGCGCGCCTCCTGCGTGGCCGGATCCAGGTCAACACGACCTCGATCGACGCGACGGAGCGCGCGTTCGATGCATCGAAGTACGCCCGGGTATCCGATGCGCCCGTCCTCGAGGCGACGATCCCGTCGCTCGTCGATCCATCGCTCGTCGCGGGCGCGGCGGACGGCACCCAGGTCATGAGCGTGCTCGTCCAGTGGATGCCCAAGAGCGCGCCGTCGGGCGATTGGGCCGCCGACCGCGACACGATCGGTGACCTCGTCATCCGGACGCTGGAGACCGTGGCGCCCGGGCTCGGCGCGCGCGTCACCGGGCGCCAGGTCCTGACCCCGGGCGACCTCGAGGCCGAGTACGGGCTCTCCGGCGGCCACCCGCTCCATGCCGAACCTGCGCTCGACTCGTTCTTCCTCTGGCGCCCGCTGCTGGGCTGGGCCCGCTACCGGATGCCGGTCGCCGGGCTGTACCTCGCGGGATCCGGGGCGCATCCCGGAGGAGGGGTCACGGGTGTCCCCGGGCGGAACGCGGCCCAGGCCGTCATCGCCGATCGGAAGCGTCGCCGCTGATCGTCGCCGGCCGGCGGGACACCGCCCGACGCCGGATCGCGGACGCGTTCAGATCGCCGCGGAGCCGAGCGCCGGCGGAGCGGGGATCGTGGACGTGGCGCGCGTACCGATCCTCGCGATGACCGCGGCGAGCCTCGCGCGCAGCGACACGTGCGGCGGCGCAGCGTCGGGAGGACGGACGAGACCGGCCGGGGCGGGGTCGGGCGCGGCGCCGTGCGCCTCGCCTCGGCCATGCCACGCCAGGTAGTGGCTCGGCACGATCCGGATCGCCTGGGTGTACACCGCGCGGAACGTCACGGGATCGAGCCGCCCTCGAGCGAGGTCGCTCGCGTACTTGGCGAAGAACGCGTCGGGAACGTCCGCCTGTCCCTCGGGGCACGACGCCTCGGCCTCGATGAGTCCCACCGAGAAGTCATCCTCGGGGTCGCCCACCGCCACCATCAGGCGCGGGTTCGCGCGCAGGTTGCGCACCTTGGCCGCGCCCGGCTTGGAGAACACGACGACGGCCTCGCCGTCCCACCAGAACCATGTGGGAACGAGATGCGGCGTCCCGTCGGGCCGGACGGTCGACAGCCACACGACCCGCTCCGCGGCGAGCATCGGCCGGACGCGCGCCACGGTCCGCGCCGGCGTCGGGTCGTAGCCCGGGCGCGCCGCGACGGTCGTGTCGCTGCTGGCGAATGCGGTCGTGTCCATGGCGGCAGGATGGCGGGACGGCAGCGCCGGGCAACCCGGCGCCCGATGGTTCCGCGGATGGACGGACGTCCATGCCGCCCGAGGACCGAGACGCCGAGGCGTCCCGCTCACCGGCGTTCGATCGAGGTCTCCTCGGCGATCCGGGCCTGTTCCACCGGTGACGGCGTCGTCTCGCCCCGACCCGCGCCGGGGTCCGCACCGTGCGCGGCCTCGTGGGCCGCGCTGTCGAGCGACCAGTCCCAGTCCTGGAGCTGGCGGAGCAGGCGGCGACCCGTGAGGTCGAGGTGGATCGGCGTGACCGACACGCGCCGGTTCACGACGGCGTTGAAGTCGGTCCCGGGCACGCTGATCCCCGACGGCGGCGGCCCCCCGATCCAGTAGTAGGGGATGCCCCGCGGGTCGAGCCGCTCCATCAGCTCGTCCTGGTAGACACGGCGGCCGACGCGCGTGACCTCGATCCCCTCGCACGCCTCGACCGAGACGGCGGGCACGTTGACCGACACGAGCTCGCCGCGCTTGAGCCCGTGCTCGAGGATGTTGCGCGCGACGATGGCGGACGCGACGGCGGCCAGCTCGAAATCGACGTCCTCGATGTACTCCTGGCTGACGGCGAAGGCGGGGCAGTTGTTGATCACCGCCTCCATCGCCGCTGAGACGGTTCCCGAGTAGGTGATGTCGTCGCCCAGGTTCGCCCCGTAGTTGATGCCCGACGCGACGAGGTCGAAGCGCTCCTCGAAGAAGCCCAGGAAGGCGAGGCTGACGCAGTCGGTGGGGGAGCCGTCGACCGAATAGCCCGACGAGCCGTCGGCGAGGGTCCGTTCCCGTACCCGCAACGGGCGCATCAGCGTCTTCTGGTGCCCGACCGCGGACTGGTTCGTGTCCGGTGCGACAACGGTCACGTCACCGATGGGGTCCAGCGATCGCTTGAGCGCGAGCAGCCCGCGGCTCTCGATGCCGTCGTCGTTGGTGACGAGGATCCGCGGCCGGCTCGTCCAGTCGCCGAGCGGGCGACCCATCCGCTTGAGCGACCGCCTCGCGCCCCGCGGCCCGGCGACCGGCTCGCCGCGCTCCTTGTCGAGGTCCCGCCGCTCGGTCCGCGCGCGCTCGCGGGTCATCTCCGGCTTGACGGCCTCGGGTTGGTCCCGCTCGGGGCTCACCGCTCGCCTTCGGCCGCGGGCGTCGTCGTCGTCGGCGCCGCGGTCGTTGTTGCCGCCGTCGCCGGCGCCGCGGGTACGGCGGGGACCACCACCTCGTCCACGTCGGCGTCGATTCCCGGCACGGGCTCACGCGGCCTCCGGACGTCCCGGCCCTCCCGTTGGGCGAGCCGCTTCGCCGCCCGGTCCGTCACCGTGCCGTTCTCCCGCGACCGTCCGAACCAGTGGAAGAAGAACACCGACAGGACCGCGGCGATCGGGATGCCGAAGATCGCGCCCGCGATACCGGCGATCTTGCCGCCGATGACGACCGACGCGAGGACGACGATCGGGTGCACGCCGACGGCACCGGACATGAGCCGCGGCGACAGGACGTTCATCGTGACGAACCACGAGATCCCCATGAGGATCAGGACCGGCACGACGGCGCCGGGGTCGAACAGCAGCGCAACTGCCACGGGCGGGACCCAGGACACGAACGGGCCGAAGAACGGGATCGCGTGCAGGAGCCCCGCGGTCACCGTCGTCAGCGCCGCGTAGTCGAGGCCGAACAGGATGTTCACGACCGCCGTGAACGCGCCGAACGCCGCGCCCATGATCAGCTGCCCGCGGAGGAAGCCGCCGAACGAGCGCGAGACGCTCGTCTGCAGGAGCCGCGCCTCCGTCACGAAGCCCGGCGGCACGAGGCGGTAGAGGAACGCGACGATCGCGGCCCGGTCGATGGCGATGTAGATCGACAGGATCACGAGCAGGAGCACGTTCCCGAACACGCCGATGCTCGCGAACGCGAGCGACTGCAGCGGGCCGACGAGCTGGAGAGCCGACTGCTGGAGGTTCTCCACAATGATCGGCGCCTGGCTCACGAGGTCCACCTGGAACCCGAGCGCGATCAGCTGCTCCTGCACCTGGGCGAGCAGGTTCTGGAGCTGGTCCTCGAACCGCGGCGCGTCCTGGATGAACTGCGCGATCGACGACGCGAGCGACGCCGAGGCCTGGACGACGATCGCGAGCAGGAGCACCACGATCGCGAGGTACACGACGATCACCGCCCCCGCCTGCGGGATGCGCGGGACGACCGCCGTGACGCCGCGGATGAGCGGCAGCAGCGCGAACGACAGGAGCCACGCGAGGAAGAACAGCAGCAGGACGTCGCCGAAGGCGTAGAACACCCCGGCCATGTCCGACAGGACGACGAACGCGAGCGCGACGACCGCGAGGATGAGCGCCGCGTCGATGAGGCGCCGTTGGCGCTCCGTCAGCTCGATGGGCATGGCCCCAGCCTACGACGGCGGACGACGCACCGGAAGCACGTTCCGGAGGGATGGCGGTGCTCGGGCTACCGCAGCCCCATCTTCTCCCGCACCTCGGCCATCGTTGCCTCGGCCTTGTGCTTCAGGCGATCCGCGCCGTCCTCGAGGATCCCGTCCACCTCGCCGGGGTTTGCCATCAGCTCGGCGTACCGCTCGCGCGCCGGCGCGTAGTGGCGCGTGATCCGCTCGGCGAGCAGCCTCTTCGTGTCGACGCAGCCCGTGCGGGCGGTCCGCTCGCCGTCCTGGATCTCCTCCCAGTCGTCGCCGAAGAACCGGTGGAGCTGGCAGACGTTGCAGACCTCGGGACGACCGGGATCGGTGCGCAGGATGCGCTTCGTGTCGGTGACCATCGACATGACCTGTCGGCGAATGGTGTCGGGGTCGGCGAGGATCTCGATCGTGTTCCCGACCGACTTCGACATCTTCTTCACGCCGTCCGTGCCGAGGACGACGGGCGCCTCGGTGAACACGGCCTCCGGCTCGGGGAACGTCTCGCCGTAGCGGTGGTTGAACGCGCGCACGATCTCGCGCGACAGCTCGAGGTGCGCCGCCTGGTCCTTGCCGACCGGGACGAGGGACGCCTTGTACATCACGATGTCGGCGGCCTGGAGGACGGGGTACGTCAGGAGGCCGTGGTTCACGTCGTCGGGCTGCTGCTGGACCTTTTCCTTGTAGGTCGGCGTCCGCTCGAGCCACGAGACGGGCGTCACCGTGCAGAGGAGCCAGGCGA
>DATFQL010000267.1:0-15564 GCA_035264305.1 Candidatus Limnocylindrales bacterium
AGGCCCGCCATCGGGTGGCGTGACCCGGTATTCGATCCGAGTCCCGGTCACGGGTCCGCCGTCGTTCTCGATGCGTGCCCACATGAGCATCCGGTCGTTGCCCCCGGCCGTGACCCGGTACGCACCCGCCGCCCGGATGCGGATCGCGCTCGACCCGGTGTTCGTCGCTGCGCCCGGGAGTGCGATCGTCGCGCCGGCCGGGATCGGCAGGGCGACCGCCACGATGAGGAGCGCGAGGACGACGCGGCCGGCGACGGAGAGCCCCTCAGCCGCCCGGTCGCGTCGCGTGGTCGCAAGCCCCGCGGCCAGGGCGACGACGACCCCGACGGCGAGCAGCACCAGCGGCCACACGCTCCCCAGTCCGAACCGCCGCCATGCGAGCGTTTCGGCGAGGTCCCCGCTCAGCAGGCGTGGCACCCACAGCTGGAGCAGCGGGTTCTCGTAAAGCTCCTCGGCGTTCGGGCGGGTCGCCGTGGCCGCGATCATCGTCGCGACCGAGTACGCGACGAGCAGGACCGTGACGATGCGGAGGCGGCGTGGTGCGAGCGCGACGAGGATCGTCGCGAACGGGAGCATCGGGACGAGATACCGGGGTCCGGGCGTCCACCCGCCGAACGGGTTGAGCGCGCCGCTGTTGTAGGTCAGGAACGCCACGCACATCACCGCACACACGATGACCTCGGGGCGGGCGGAGCGGTCCCGCGCGGCGAGCAGCCCGAGTGGCGCGAGCGTGAACCACGGCGCGAGCGACAGGAGGCCGCGTGGGTTCAGCAGCAGGTCTGCGAACACGGTCCACGAGGGCCACACGATCGAGACGATCCCCTGCGCGTTCTGCTCCCCGAACAGCGTCGCGTACTGGTAGCCGAGACTGACCGGGCTGCCGAACACGAGCCAGTTGTAGCCGCCGAGGAGTAGCGCCACCGGGAGCCCGCCGATCAGGAACCGCAGTGCGACGCCCCGTCCGAGCCAGAGCGCGTACCCCGCGAGCACCGCGACACCCAGGCCCACGGGGATCTCGGTCAGGACGGCCCAGCCGGCGAGGAACCCCGCGGCGACGGGCTCCCAGCGACCCGCCGTCCGCCGCCACCGGTGAAGCAGCCAGAACGCCGCGAACAGCGTGGCGGCCGAGAGCGCATGTCCGAACAGCATCGTCGCGAACGGGAAGGCGATCGACCCGACGCCCAGTGCGATCCCCATGAACAGCGCCCAGGCCTCGCCGGTCAGCGGGATCAGGAACCGCACCAACAGCACGACGAGCGCAACCGTCGACAGCCCGCTGATCGCCCATGCCACGGCCGCCACGCCGTCCACCTGGTCGGGCGACGGGTCGCCGGTCACGGCGCTGACGGCCCTGAACGTCGCGTAGACGGGGATCCCGAGGATCGCCGTGCCCGGCGCCTTGTCCGAGTAGTAGTGCCCGTCCTTGAACGCCTTGTCGCCCGTGTTCTCGTGGAACGAGTCGATCGTCGTGCGAGCCTCCTCGACGACCGCGCGGACGAGGTCGAAGCGGCTGTACTCGTTCCAGGCGGGCTGCTGGATGAACAGGCCGTACGCAAGCAGCAACGCGAGGGCGAGGAACAGCTGGCGCTGCCCCTGACCGTCAGCGACGGGTGCCCGGTGGGGCGGCGTCTGCTCGTCCATGCGCCGGAAGGATGCCATGCGGGATGCCGTGATCGTCGGGCGGCGTCGGTCCGCGTGATCCCCACGAGCCACGGCTCCCCGCTAGGCTGTCACGCGACGCCGGGGCACGTCCGCCCGGCACAGGGGAACCGATGCGCCCAGCGAGCTCGAACGCCGCCGCCATGCCCGTCGCGATCATGCTCGTCGTGACGGTCGTCGTCGCCGCCTGCCAGCCTGTGTCGCTGGCGCCGCTGCCGTCGCTGGCGGGGCTCCTCGAGTCGCCGTCCTCGTCGCTGTCGTCCGGCGGCCCGGCCGCGTCCGGCGCCTCCTCGTCCCCGTCCGCGTCCGCCTCGACCGCGCCGGGCGCGAGGGAGGCACTCGCCGTCCTCGACGGCCTGCGCTCGTTCGCCGATGACCCGGCGCAGACCTACCGCGTTTCGTTCACCGGCGACTCGCGGCACACCACCGCGATCCTCAAGGTGAAGGGCACGCTCGACGTGTCGGGCGACGACGCCGCGATCGGTGCGACCTTCCGGGTCCCCGGCAACGGCGGCGGCCGGACCGACTACCGGCTCGTCAACGGGACGGACTGGATGCGCTTCGACAAGGGGGCGTGGCGCGGGCTCAAGGCACCCCCGCCGGACGTCGTCCTCGACCCGTTCGCCGGCGTCCATGACGGAAGCCGCGTCCAATACCTCGGACCCGTGGACGGCGAGGACGGCCACTTCCAGGTGCAGCTCGGGGCGATGTACCTTCACCCCGCCCTGATCCCGGCCAGGAATCTCACCCGGGAGACGGTGACCGCGACCAAGCTGCTCCTCGTCACGGACGCCGCCGGCACGCCGATCCGGGGCACCTGGACGATGCGCGGCACGGGCCGCGTCTCGGGGCAGCTCCAGGCGATCGCGATCGAGCTCGACCTGCGCTTCTCGAAGATTGGCGAGCCGCTGACGATCAAGAAGCCGTAGCCAAGGCCGGCCGGCGCCGACAGGCGATGCAGTCTCGGCCTGTCATCGACGGCCGTGCGCGAGCTTGGGAATCACGACGGCCGGCCCCGCTCGGGACCGGCCGTCGGTGCTCGTGCGATCGGCGATCAGTTGCCGCCGGGCGTCACCTCGACGGTCCCCTTCGTGAACGACTCACCCTTCGAGTCGCCTTCGATGCCCGCCAGCGCCTCGGTGGCGATCGACGTGTCGTAGGCCGTCGTCGACGGGTCCTGCTTGATGATCCCCGCGGTCTTCGCGATCTGGACCGTCTGGTTCCAGCCGATCGGGTCGAGGACGCCGATCCCGTTCGGTGAGGGCCAGACCAGGGCGTTGACCTCGTTCATCATCCAGTTCTGGTGGCCGGCTCCCAGCTGCGACCCCGCATCGGTCGTGTACTGGACGCAGTCGGCAGGGTTGTCGCGGCAGTAGATCCAGCCCTTGAGCGACGCCCGGACGAAGCGGACCGCGATGTCGCGGTTGCCCTCCTCGTTGAGCCACGCCTCGCGGGCGAACAGCGCGTCCTGGAGCATCGAGCTCCGGTAGTCGTTCCAGTCGAAGACGGTGAGGTCCTCGGGCTTGTACAGCTCCCCAGTCGCCGGGTTGGTCGCCTCGAGGACCTGGGCGTACTCGTTGTAGATCATGGCCTCGGCGAGATCGATCTCCTTGTTCAGGAACGCGACCATGTCGAACGTCTGCGTAACCTTCTGGTACTGCGTCGCCGGGTCGCCGTTGTTCTCGAGCCCGGGCGTCAGCGCGCAGTTGATCGACAGGCCTGCAGTGACCTCGAACTCGTTCCCGAAATCCCATGCGCCGACCTTCTTGCCGGCCGCCTTGCAGATGTCGTCGATGCCGCTGTCCTTCCAGGCGACGGACAGCGTGCCGGACCGCTGGAAGATCTGTGCGATGTCGACGAGGTCCGAGCCCGACTCGCGCGCCTCGAGGACCTTCGGGACCCACGAGATGGTGAACTCCGGCCCGTCGGGCGCTGACCCGACCTGGTGGGGGGCGATGGTGGGGCCACCGGCGAGAAACTCGACGGTCAGGTTCTCGGCCGCGTAGTACCCCTGCTTGTCGGCCGCGAAATATCCGGCGAACTGTGCCTGGGGCGTCCACTGGAGCTGAAGCCGGACTGACGCGGCCTCTCCCGCAGGCGATGCGCTCGCCGCGGATCCGCTCGCACCGCTCGACGCCGGCGCCTGGGACGCCGCGCCCTGACTCGCGGGAGCCTGGCTCGCCGTCGAGCCGGCGCAGGCCGCGACGAGGACCGTCGCCGCCATGCCGAGCCCGAGGACTCGCAACTGCTTCCTCATGCCTCTCCTCTTGCTCTGGCGCCCGCTCGCTCTGCGCGGCGCCATCTCCTCCTCGTGCGGCGCATGCCGCGGACCGCGGAACGATACCGAATCCGGAGGTGGCTGGGAACGACGGACACGTGCTGCGGCGGATTGGCGCGAGTACGTGCGCGTCACCCGTCGATGCGCGACGACGAATGCCACGGGATCGTGACCCGCTCGACGAGCGCGATCACGAGGTAGAAGGCGATCCCCGCGACGGCCGCAAGCGAGACGGCCGCCCAGGTGATGTCGAAACGAAGGGCGCTCGCGCTCTGGACGATCATCCGGCCGAGCACGCTCCCCTGCCCGCCGAAGTACTCGGCAACGATCGCGCCGATGAGGCTGAGCGTCGAGGCCAGCTTGAGCGCCGTGAAGAAGAACGGCAGCGAGTTGGGGATCCGGACCTTGCGCAGCACCTCGCCCTCCGTCGCGGCATACGAGCGCATCAGCTCGAGGGCGGACGGCTCCACCCCCGACAGCCCGCGGGTCACGTTGGCCATCACCGGAAAGAACGAGAGCACCGCGGCCATCATCATCTTGCTCAGCGGGTTGAGCAGCCCGAACCACGTGTTGAACAGCGGCGCGAACGCGATGATCGGGATGGCGTTCGCGGCGATCGCGAGCGGCAGGAGCAGGGCCCGCGCGGTGCTCCAGCGGGCGCTGAGAAAGGCGACCACCACCCCCGCAGTCGTCCCGATGAGGAACCCGCCGACCGCCTCGACGATCGTGTTGCGGGCGGAGTCGGCAAGCGGGAACCGGTCGTCGCTCCAGTTGTCGACGAGCGCCGTCCAGATCGCGGAAGGGGCCGGCAGGATGAACGAGGTCAGGCCCAGGCCCCGGATGAGCACCTCCCACAGGACGAGCCCCGCAAGGGCGACGAGGACGGCCGGCAGGTACCCGCGGAGCGCGCTGCCGACGCGACCCGCACGCGGGGCGGCCTCGGGCGAGGGCGGCGTGACCGGGCTCGCGACGCCCTCGAGCAGGCTCACCCGACCGCGCCCTCGGCAACGGTCCGGCGCGCCGACGCGGTGCCCGCATCGTCGAGGTCGCCGCCACCGGCGCGCAACGCCTCCCGGACCTGCGTGATCAGGTGGAAGTAGCGCTCGCTCTCGCGCGATTCCTCGTTCCGCGGCCGCGGCAGGTCGACGTCCACGATCTTCGTGATCCGGCCCGGCCGCGCGCTCATCACGACGACCCGCGACGAGAGGTACACGGCCTCGGGGATCGAGTGGGTCACGAACACGACCGTCGTGCCCGTCTGCTGCCAGATCCGCAGCACCTCGTCGTTCATGCGTTCGCGGGTCATCTCGTCGAGCGCGCCGAACGGCTCGTCCATCAGCAGGATCCGCGGCTCGAACGAGAGGGCGCGTGCGATCGCGACCCGCTGCTGCATGCCGCCCGACAGCTGGTACGGCATGTGCTTGGTGAAGTCACCCAGCTCCACGAGCTCGAGCATCTCCTTCGCCCGTGCCGCCCGCCATGCCTTGTCCCGGCCCAGGATCTCGAGCGGCAGCTTGACGTTGTCCTCGACGCTCCGCCAGTCGAACAGGACCGGCGCCTGGAACACCATCCCGTAGTCCCGGTCGCGGCGTGCCTGCTCGGCGGTCTTCGCGTTGACCTCGATCGTGCCGCGGGTCGGCTGGACGAGGTCGCCGATGACGCGCAGCAGGGTCGACTTGCCGCACCCCGACGGTCCGATGAGCGAGACGAACTCCCCGGGCGCGATGTCGAGGTCGATCCCCGACAGCGCGACGGTCTGGCCCTTGTCGCGCGTGCCGAACACCTTGTCCACGCCGCGGAGGGTGACGACGGGCTGGGTGGCAGGTCCGGTCATGGGGCTGCGCTCCTGTGGTCCGGCGTCGAGGGATGGGCGGGATCGGTCATGCGTCGATGCCCGGACGGCGGCGCAGCGCGAGCAGCTCCGCGACACGGACGAGGAGGAAGAACACGACGCCCAGGACCGCGGCCACGAAGATCGCGGCCCACAGCTTCTCAGGCCCTGTCGCGTAGTACTGGTTGAACGTGGTGATGACACGACCCAGCCCCTGCTGGATCCCGCCCGTGTCCTCCCCGATGATCGCGCCCACGATCGCCGCCGTCGCCGCGATCTTGAGCGCGGTGAACAGGTAGGGCATGGATGCGGGCAGTCGGAGCTTCCAGTACACGTCGCGTCGCGAGGCGCCGTACGACCGCAACAGCTCCAGCGCCCGGGGGTCGAACGAGCGAAGCCCGCGGAGCATCGCGATCGTCACGGGGAAGAACGTGAGGTACGTCGCAATGACGACGACCGCGAGGACGCCCTGGCCCAGCGCGAACACGATGAGCGGCGCGAGGGCGATGATCGGGATCGTCTGGCTCGCGATGACGTACGGGACGAACGCCCGCTCCGCGAGCCGGCTGTGCACGAAGACGGTGGCGAGCGCGAGGCCGAGCAGGCTCCCGAGCACGAACCCGAGGAACGCCTCGCGCCAGGTGTAGAACGCCGCACCGACGAGGTACTGGAGGAGCGACACGTCGGCGCCGCGCTGGAACGGCTGGCCCATGGCCCACGCGATGTTCCACACGTGGGGCAGGTTGAGGTCGTTCGCGAACGGCCACCGGAACGGGGGGTCCCAGATGATCGGATCGCCGGGGCCCTGCCCGGGGAGCCGCCACGGCGTCCCGCCGAGGAGCTTCGCGCCTTCCCACAGGATCAGCACGATGACGATGACCACGAGGAACGCGACGGGACGCCGCCAGCGGAGCCGGGGCACGCGCGGCTGCACCGCCTCCATCTCGAGCGCGAGGGCGCGCTCGTGCTTGTGGACGTCGTGCTGGGCGGGACCGGCCGTCACCTCGGCTCCTCGCGGCCGCGTCTGGTCGTCGTCGGTGCCTGGCTAGCCCGTCACCGACTGGTCCGCGATGTCGAGGGCACGGTCGATCACGTCGAACCCCTCCGCGAGCTGGTCCTCCGTGATGCACAGCGGCGGGTTGGTGTGGATGGAGTTGTTCGCGATCATCGTGTACACGCCGTTGTCGCGCAGGTACTTGCCGATCGCCTTCATCTCGTCGGACGTGCCGTTGAACGGCGTGAGCGGCGTCCACGGGTCGCGTGACCGGACGAGGTCGAGGATCCCGAACAGGCCGAGGTTGCGGTGCGCGCCGACCGACGGATGCTTCGCCGCGAGCTCCTCGTGGTGGCGGCGCATCACCGAATCGAGGCGGGCCGCGTTGCCGATCAGGTCGTCCTCCTCGTACACGCCGATCGTTGCGAGCGCCGCGGCGAGGCTCACCGGGTGGGAGCTGTACGTGAGCCCCCCGTAGAACATCTTCTGCTCGAGGCCGTCGGCGATGTGGTCGCGCATCGCGACGGCGCCGAGGGGCAGGTAGCTCGAGGTGAGCCCCTTGGCCATCGTCATCAGGTCCGGCACGACGTCCCAGTGGTCGACCGCGAACCACCGCCCCGTTCGGCCGAAGCCCGCCATCACCTCGTCCGCGACCATGAGGATCCCGTGACGGTCGCAGATCTCTCGGACGCCTCGGAGGTACCCGTCGGGCGGGATGAGGATGCCGTTCGTCCCGACGATCGTCTCGAGGAAGACGGCCGCGATCGTGTGCGGTCCCTCGTACTTGATGACGTCCTCGAGGCCCTGGAGCGACTCCTCGACCGGCCGCGGCTCGGCCTCACCCCAGCGGTGGGTGTCGGGGTAGCGGACGACGCCGACGAGGCCGGGCTCGTTCGCCCAGCGGCGGTAGTCGCCCGTGAGCGTCATGGCGCCGTGTGTCGCCCCGTGGTAGCTGCGGTACCGCGCAAGGAGCTTGTAGCGACCCGTGTGGTGCCTCGCGAGCTTGATCGCATTCTCGATGGCTTCCGCTCCGCCCAGCGTGAAGAACACCTTGTTCATGTCGCCCGGCAGGATCCCGGCGAGCTTCTGGCCGAGGCGGGCACGGATCTCGGTCGCGAACGCCGGCTGGACGAACTGGAGGCGCGTCGCCTGCTCGTTGATGGCGTCGATGACGCGCCGGTCGCCGTGGCCGATGTTCACCGACATCAGCTGCGCGTTGAAGTCCAGGATCCGCCTGCCCTCGGGCGTGTAGAGATAGACGCCCTCCGCGCGGTCGATCGCGATCGGGTCCAGGGCACCCTGCACCGACCACGAGAAGATCGTGTGCTGCCGGGAGAGGGCGACGATCTCCTCGCTCGTCATCCCTGGCGCGGCGCTGATGCCCATGGGTCCTCCTCGGGGGGCGGCCGGTCCCGGCGGCCCGCGTGCGTGCTCGTGGCGTGGCCGCCATTACAGCACAGCGCAGGTCGCCCGAGGGAGCCGGCAGCCCTCGATCAGCCGGCCGGGATCGCCTCCGCGATGCGCCGGATCGTCGCGGCACCGAGGTCGGCGTGGGCGTCCGTCGTCATCCAGTTGGAGACGGAGATCCGCATCGCGCGCAGGCCGTGCCAGGTCGTGCCGCCGAGCCAGATGTCCCCCTCCTCCTGGACCGCTGCCACGATCGCGACCGTCCGCGCGTCGCCCTTCGCGGCGTCGCCTGACGGGTCGTCGAACCGCACGAGCACCTGGTTGAGGACGACATCGTTGAGGACGCGGATCCCGGGGATGCCCTGCAGATTCGTGGCGAACCGTCGCGCCGAGTCCGAGTTGCGCGAGATCATCTCGGCAACGCCATCTCGACCCAGGCTGCGGAGCGCTGCCCAGACCGCGAAGCCACGCGCGCGCCGTGACGACTCGGGGACCCAGTTGTACGGGTCGCGCTCCCCGCCCGCGGTCTCGACGTAGTACGCCGCGCCGAGCGTCATCGCGGCATGGTGCGCGGCCGCATCCCGGACGAAGGACAGCCCGGAGTCGTACGGGACGTTGAGCCACTTGTGGGCATCGGTCGTCCACGAGTCGGCGGCGCCGACGCCCTCGACGAGGTGCCGCCGCGACGGGTCTGCCGCAGCCCACAGCCCGAACGCCCCGTCGACGTGCAGCCAGCCTCCGTTGGCTCCGACGGCGTCCACGATGGCGGGCAACGGATCGAATGCGCCGGTGTTGACGTTGCCGGCCTGGGCGGTGACGAGCGCCGGGCGGTCGAGGTCGTCGAGCGCGGCGGCAAGCGCGTCCGGCCGCATCCGCCCCTGGTCGTCGGTCGAGACGCGGATCACGCGCTCCCGGCCGAGCCCCAGCATCTGGAGCGCGGCGAAGATCGTGACGTGCGACTCCTCGCTCACCACGACGGGCAGCTCCGGCGCCCCGAACAGGCCCTGCCGCTCGACGTCCCAGCCGGCCTTCGCGAGGAGCGCATGGCGACCCGCGGCGAGGCCGGTGAACGAGGCCATCGTCGCGCCGGTCGTGAACCCGACGCTGACGTCGATCGGGAGGCCGAACAGCTCGGCAAGCCATCCGCCGGCCGTCTCCTCGGCCACGGCCGCGGCCGGCCCGATCACATACAGGCCCGCGTTCTGGTCCCACGCGCTCGTCAGCCAGTCCGCCGCCAGCGCCGCGGGGAGGCCGCCCCCGACGACGAAGCCGAAGTAGCGCGGGCCGGCGCTCCGGACGAGGCCGCCTTCGGCGTTCGCCGCCAGCTCGTCGACAACCGCAGCTGGGTCGAGTCCCTCATCAGGCAACGGCCGCAGGAACCGGCCGCGGAGCGTCTCGAGCGAGGCCGTTGGTCGAACGGGGGCCTCGTCGAGCGAGGCGAGGTGGGCCGTTGCGTGGGTGTGCGCGCGGTCGAGCGCGATCCCGGTCGCTTCGGTGCTGGCGGTGGCGGGAAGCGGGGCAACGGGTTCGGCAGGGGCGGTCATCAACTCTCCTCGGATGGATGTTCACCATTCTCGACGCACCGGCCGCCGACGTCATCGGCCATCCTCGCTAGGCCGGTTGTCAGTAACCTTTCAGGTAGGTAATATCGGTTACGCTTCGCACCGGCCCGGCGCTCCCCCACCTGGAGGCACCCGCGATGACCCACGACGACGCCGCCCGCTGGCTCGACCGCTACGTCGAGGCCTGGCGCACGTACGACCCCGACACGATCGCGTCCCTGTTCGCCGAGGACGTCGAGTACCGCTATCACGCGTGGGACGAGCCCATCCGCGGCCGCGACGCGATCGTCGCGGACTGGCTGTCGGACCAGGACGCCGCCGGAACATGGCAGGCCGCCTACACGCCATGGGCCGTCGACGGGAACCGCTTCGTGAGCCGCGGGACGAGCCGCTACTTCGAGGAGGGCGGCGACCGCGTCTACCACAACGTGTTCTTCGTCGAGCTCGACGACGACGCCCGCGCGACCTCGTTCACCGAGGTGTTTGCGCAGGAGCCCTGACCGCGCGAGCGGAACGAGGAAGGCCGGCGGCTGCTGCCGCCGGCCTTCGTGCTGCTGGTGGCTCGTCGCCACCGGGCGCTAGTTCACCGAGAACAGGGTCACGGGGCCGGCGCCGGCGTAGCTGATGACGCCGAACCAGCGCTTGGTCGTGTCGAGGCCGGTCCAGGAAGCGGTCAGGGTCGTCGGGACCCCCACCGTGACCGAGGCCGGGTCGGGCGAGACGCTGGCGTTGCCCGCACTCGTCGACGGGACGACGAAGTTGCTGATCGCGTAGCTCAGCGTGCCGCCGCTGAAGCCGTTGACGTACACGTCGTACGTCCCGGCCGCGGGGTCGAGCAGCGTCACCTGCTCGTCGGCGGAACCGGACGCGGAGAGGTCGACGAACGTGCCGGCCTTGTACACGTACAGGTCCAGGTCGGCGAGGTCGTCCGACGCGTCCAGCGAGAATCGGGCGGCCTTCGTGCCCGCCGGGACATTGACGTGGTAGACGTCCGTGTCGCCGTCAGCGACGGGGTCATCGATGTCGTACGCACCGGTCGACACGCTGTCGAGCGTGGGCGTGACGCCGACGAGGCCGGCGACGCTGCTGTCGAGGCTGCCGGTGTACCCCGGCGTGACCTGGTACGTCTTCGAGCCGCTGGCGCCGGTCCCGTGGACCTCGGGCTCGGCGGCAACGGCGACCGGTTCGACTGCGATGGGAGTCCGCACGACGTGGCTGCCCGAACCCTGCTGGGTCCAGGTCAGGGAGCCCGTCGCCCACGTGCCGAGCGTCGCAT
Source organism: Candidatus Limnocylindrales bacterium (assembly GCA_035264305.1). Lineage (GTDB taxonomy): Bacteria > Chloroflexota > Limnocylindria > Limnocylindrales > CSP1-4 > CAIXZV01. The sequence goes on from DATFQL010000267.1 coordinate 11,008, forward strand.
CGGTTCTGGTGAAGCTGACCGTGAAGCTCCCGGACTGGCCGGCCGCGAGCGTCAGGGACGAGGGCGACACGACGACGTCGAACCCCGGCAGGTCGACGGATGCCCGGTACCGGGCGCTCGACGTGCCGACGTTCTTCACGCGCCGCGCCACCGTCTCGACGCCGGCGAGCTGCCCGATCGCGATCGATGCCTGGTTGAGGTTCGACGCCGTGATCGGCGTCAGGGTGTCGTTGGGCGGAGCGAACTGCACGCCCAGCCCGACCAGGTACTGGCGATACTCGGTGTTGGACGTCGGGTAGACGAGGCCCGGATCGGCCGCGCCGTTGGGCTGGACGAACCCCGCGCCCTGGGCGAACCACTTGCCGCCACTGGATACCGTGTCGGTCGCGCTGGTCATGATCGCCGACTTGATCTCCGAGGGCAGCCAGTCGGGGTGACGTGCCTTCAGGAGTGCCGCGATCCCGGCGATGTGCGGCGACGCCATCGACGTGCCGGACATGTAGTCCCACGCCCGATCGTGGTTGCTCGGCGGCGCGACGGCGGCGACGACGTCGTTGCCGGGCGCCGCGATGTCGGGCTTGAGGATGTCTCCGCCGGTCGTCGTGGACGGTCCGCGGCTCGAGAAGTCGGTGATCTCGGGGACCTGCGGCGCCGCGGCGAGCTCGGTCGCCGTCAGCGCGACGATCTTCGCGGTCGCGGCAGAGCCAGCCGACGTGATGTAGGTCTTGATCGCCGTGCCCGCGGTCTGGTCGACATGGACGGCCGGCACCGGGTGGTAGTCGCCGTTCAGAGAGTTCGGGCTGACGTTGACGAGGACGAGGCCGACCCCGCCGACGCGCTTTACCTCGAACCCCTTCTCGATCCGGTCGTTCGTGCCGCGGTCGCAGACGATCGCCTTGCCGGCGGCCTTCGCCGGATCGAGGCTGCCGAGGAAGCACTTCTTTGCGGCGTCGTCGCTCGCGCTCGCGAGCTTCACGCTCAACGCGGTGACGAGTGTCGCCGCCGTGGTGAGGCTGGGTGTGGTGGACGCGCCCACATATCGCGCGCCGTTGCCGAGCTCGACGGCCTGGAACGCGCGCCGGAAGGTGGCCGCGGCGACCGTCGTGACCCACGGTGCGGGGTGGTCGAGCGTGCTCGCGCCCGGCCCGCTGTTGCCCGCGGAGTTCGCGACGAAGACGCCCACGTTCTGCGCGGCCCGGAACGCCTGTGCGACCGAGTCGAGGACGTCCGACTCGCTCGTCCCGCCGATCGAGTAGTTGATGACGTCGACGCCGTCGGCGACGGCATCGTTGATCGCGGCCACGCTGTCGGAGTTGAAGCAGCCGTCGGGGACGGCCTTGCCCGACCAGCACACCTTGTACGCGGCGACCTTGGCGCCGGGCGCCATGCCGGACCCGGTACCGATGGCGTTGCCGTCGATCGTGATCTTCGTGCCGTTGTTGCCCGCGGCGGTCGATGCCGTATGCGAGCCGTGGCCAGCGCCGTCTCGCGGCGACACGAAGTCCGCCGTGGCGATGTTGCCCTGGCCGAAGCCCTGGTAGTAGTAGCGGGCACCCACCAGCTTGTCGTTGCACAGGCTCGCGGTGAACTGCTCACCGGTGACGCAGGCACCATCCCAGCCCGCCGGGACCGGGACGCCCGTGTTGCCGGCGAACGCGGCGCTCTCCGGCCAGATCCCGGTGTCGATGACGCCGACGACCAGGCCTGCACCCGCGTTCTTCGCGCCGCCGAGCTGCGCCCACAACCCGTTCCCGGCGTCGAGGCCCAGGAACTTGGGCGAGGCGGTGGTGTCGGGATGGACGAGCCGGTCCGGCTCGATGCCGACGACGTCGGGCGACTTCGCGAGCTCCGACGCCTGCCTGGCGCTGAGGTCGGCCGCCACGCCGTTGTTCGTCGTCGTGTAGCTGTAGAGCTTCTGCGCGCCGACCGCGGCGAGTGCCCGGTCCTGCTTCGCGACGAGGTGGTCCGCCCAGCGCGTCGCGGCGCGCGAGTGGGCGTCCAGCTTGCGGCCCTGGCGCGGTTGCGTCGCCGCGAACCCGTCCTCGTAGCCGTCGTACTCGGCGACGGCGGCGTCCGCGAACGTCACGATGTACCGGCCGTCCCGGTAGCCCGCGGCCCCGGGCGATGCGCCCGCGGCGCTCGCGGGCACGAAAAACGCCGTCGCGACGAGCACGACGGCGGCAATGGTGGACAGGCGCCACCGATGGCGTGTGACAGGGTTCACGCGACCCTCTCCTCCTCGGGTGCCTCCCCACCCTCGGTCGCTCCCACCGAGGTCGCGGGGCGGCTAAGAGCGAGAAGATCGAACGGTGAAATGCTCTTTGTCAAGCGTGATATGACTTTGCAACAGCGTCGCGCCGAACGAGGGCGGCGTGCCCAGCCCCACCTTCGCTGCTGAGGTCTTCGCCATGCCGGGGAGACGAGCCGTTGTCGCCGCCATGCTGTCGTTCTCGGCGCTCGGTGCCGCGGCTCCCGCGCCCGTCTCCGCCGCCGACACCGCCGCCCCGGTCGTCCGATCCCCGGTGGTTCGTCCGAAGATGGGCAGCGAGGTCACGGCCGCGACCGTCCCGTTCGTCGTGAGCTGGTCCGCGAGCGATGGCTCGGGCATCCGGTCATATCGCCTCCAGCGGCGGGTCGACGGCGGGTCGTGGGAGACACTCGCGCTGCCGTCCGCGACCGCGACGAGCGCGGGCATCCGGCTCCGCCCGCCGCACGAGTACGCCCTCCGCGTCCGCGCAACCGACACAGCGGGCAACACGAGCGGGTGGGCCGTCTCCCAGACGATGCGGGTCCGCCGCGTGAACGAGCGCGCCACGGGGATCGCCACGACGGGGCCGTGGACGCTCGCGTCCAACACCGGGTTCCTGGGCGACCGGGCACTGCGCAGCGGCACGCCGGGGGCGACCGCCGCGTTCACGTTCACCGGCAGCCAGGTGGCCTGGTTCGGGACGCTCGCCCCCAGCCGCGGGCGCGCCGAGGTCCGGATCGACGGCGTCCTCGCCCGCACGGTGGACCTGTCCCGCTCCACGACGAGCTACCGACGCGTGCTGTTCCGGCACACCTGGTCGTCGAGCGGTCCACACACGCTCGAGATCGCGGTGCTCGGGACGTCGGGCCACCCGTACGTCGACATCGACGGGTTCGTCGTCGTCGACCCCCCTGCCGTCGATCCCGTCCTCGTTGGCGCGGGCGACGTCGCGGTGTGCGGGCTGACCGGCGACTCGCGCACCGCCAGGCTCCTCGACGGGATCGCCGGGCGCGTGTTCGCGTCGGGCGACCTCGCGTATCCCGACGGGACCACCGCCCAGTTCCGCGACTGCTACGGCCCGACCTGGGGTCGCTGGTTGCTGCGCACCTCCCCCGCCCCGGGCAACCACGAGTACAACTCGGCCGGCGCCGCCCCGTACTACGCCTACTTCGGGAGCCGCGCAGGGACGCCCGGCAGGGGCTGGTACGCATACGACCTCGGCTCGTGGCGCATCTACAGCCTCAACTCGAACTGCACGATCGTCGGCTGCGGCGCGACGTCGGCGCAGGTCACGTGGCTCAAGGCGGACCTTGCCGCCCATCCGCGCGCGTGCGTCGCGGCGGTGTGGCACCACCCGCGGTTCTCCTCCGGGGCGCACGGCAACAATCCCTCGGTCGCGCGGCTGTGGACGACGCTCGAGGAGGCCGGCGCGGAGCTCGCGCTCACCGGCCACGACCACGACTACGAGCGGTTCGCACCGCAGACAGGAGGGGGTTCCACCGATCCCGAGGGCATCCGCGAGTTCGTCGTGGGGACCGGCGGCGCGGCGCTCCGCCCATTCGAGACGATCAAGGCCAACAGCGCCGTCCGCAACGCCTCGTCGTTCGGGGTCCTCGCCCTGACACTCCGGCCGGGACGCTACGACTGGCGGTTCGTCCCGGCCGAGGGCGACACGTTCAGGGACGCGGGCACCGGGACCTGTCACTGAGCTCGCAGCCGCGCGGGATGGCCGCCTCGCGATCCGCGGCGTGCGGCGTATCCTTCCCGTCTCCCGTGGCCCGGAACGCCGGGTCGCCCGTCAACGCGTGACCCGCCGAGGGGCGCACGCATCCCGAGGAGGGTGATCGATGGCCCGGAACGTCCGAGGCGCGCTCCTGCAGGCAACCTGGACCGGCGACAAGGAGTCGATGATCCAGAAGCACGAGCAGTACGCGCACGAGGCGAAGCAGCAGGGCGCCCAGATCATGCTCTTCCAGGAGCTGTTCTACGGGCCGTACTTCTGCCAGGTGCAGGATCCCCAGTACTTCGGCTACACGGAGTGGATCCCCGACGGTCCGACGACCCAGCGCATGCAGTCGCTGGCGAAGGAGCTGGGCATGGTCCTCGTCGTGCCGATGTACGAGGAGGACTCGAACACCACCGGGATCTACTACAACACCGCGGCGGTAATCGACGCGGATGGCTCGTACCTCGGCAAGTACCGCAAGACCCACATCCCCCACGTGCAGGGCTTCTGGGAGAAGTACTACTTCCGGCCGGGGAACATGGGGTATCCCGTGTTCGAGACCGCGGTCGGCAAGGTCGGCGTG
>DATFQL010000268.1:0-5208 GCA_035264305.1 Candidatus Limnocylindrales bacterium
CGGCATGGTCCGCGGCGTCGGCCGCAAGCGCCAGGGCCTGAGCCACATGCAGTCGGGAACCGTGGCGGACATCGCGGCGGTGGTCGACAACTGCGCGGTGGCCCTTCAGGAAGCGGAGGAGATGGCTGGGTTCCGCCCCACGCAGGTCGTCATCGGGATCGCGGGGGAGCTCGTCAAGGGCTTCACGACGACGCTGACGCAGGAGCGCAAGAAGCCGGAGCAGCCGATCGGCGACGCCGAGCTCGTCAGGCTCATCGACTCGGTGCAGCGGGAGGCGCTCCAGGAGGCGCAGCGATCGATCACGTGGGAGACCGGGCTGCCCCAGGTCGACGTCCGGCTCGTCCACAGCGCGATCGTCGGCGCGTCGATCGACGGCTACGGACTCACCAACCCGGTCGGGTTCCAGGGGCGCCACGTGAAGATCGGAATCTTCAACGCGTTCGCGCCGCTCGTGCACCTCGGGGCGCTCCAGTCGGTCGCGAGCCAGCTCGACCTCGAGCTGCTCGAGATCGTCGCGGAGCCATATGCGGTGGCGCGCGTCCTCGGCCCGGAGCAGGTCCGCCAGGCGGGCGCCCTGTTCATCGACGTCGGTGGCGGGACGACCGACGTGGCGCTCGTGCGCCAGGGCGGCATCGAGGGGACGCGCATGTTCGCGCTCGGCGGCCGGGCGTTCACGAAGTCCATCGCGGATCATCTCGACCTCCCGTTCCCGCGCGCGGAGAGCCTGAAGGTCGACTACGCCCGCGGGCTGGACGGCCCCGAGCGGGCGCAGGTCGCCGCGATCGTCCGGGACGATGTCGCGGTGTGGGCCGCCGGCGTCGAGCTGGTGATGGAGGAGCTGGCCGCGGGCGAGATGCTCCCGTCGCGGATCTGGGTGTGCGGCGGCGGGTCGCGCCTGCCCGAGATCCGCGAGGCCGTCGCGGCGGAGCGCTTCTGGAAGCGGCTGCCGTTCGCTCGACCGCCCGAGGTCGCCCTGATGGCACCCGACCAGGTGGAGGCGATCGGCGACGCGACCGAGCTCCTCGTCGACCAGCAGGACGTCACGCCGCTCGGCCTCGCGTACCAGGCGATCGAGATCCACACCTCGGCGGACCCGCTCGATGCCGCGCTCCGGCGGGTGCTCCGCGCGATGAAGGTCTAGGGTTCGGGCAGCGTGGCCACCATCGTCTACCTGGACGCCGACGACGAGATCACGTCGGCGGCCGCCCGGATCCGAGCCGCCGACGACGAACGCGTCGGGCTCGTGCTGCCGTTCGGGTCGCGGGTCGCGACGTCGCGGATCAACTTCCGGCTGCTTGCCCGCGAGGCGCTCGCGACAGGCCGACGGCTGGACATCGTTGCCCCCGACGCGACCGCCCGGGCGCTGGCCGCGTCGGCCGGGCTCGCCGTATTCGGCTCTGTCGGCGAGTACGAGTCGGCGCTCGACGCCGTCCATGGAGAGGACCCCGCCACGACCGATCTCGGTGCGGCCGGGCTGGGGGCGGCCGGACTGGCAGCGGCGGGGTCGGGGGCATCCGGACTGGGAGCCGCGGACGCGGCATCGTGGGCGACGTCCCCGCGGGCACCAGCTGACGGTGGCGCGGTCGCGCACCTCGATGCCTCGCCCGACACGGCGCCGACCGAGCGCGTCCGTGTCCCGATCACCGAGCCCGCCTCCGCGGACTACGGCGCGCCGGGCGTGCCGCGCGAGGCCGCCGGGGTCGCTCCCGTGGGGGCGGTGCGGTCCGTGCGCGACGACCGACCGACGCGCGGGATCAGCAGCCGGGTCGTGCTCGTCGGTGTCCTCGCGCTGCTGCTGCTCGGCGCGGGCGCGGTCGCCGCGGTGACCGTCCTCCCCACCGCCGAGATCACCGTGACGCCGCGGATCGAGCCGATCGGTCCCATCTCGTTCACCGTCACCGCCAACCCTGCCGCGACCGTCGTCGATCCCGACGCGGGCGTCATCCCGGCGACCACCGTCGAGGTCCCGGTCACCGTCTCGGCCGAGTTCCCGGCGACCGGGACCAAGGTCGTCCGGAAGAAGGCGACCGGGCGTGTCCGGTTCACGAACTGCGACCCGTCATCCGCGTACACGATCCCGTCGGGCGCAGTCGTGTCGACCCGCAGCGGCATCGGGTTCGAGCTCGATGAGGCCGTGTTCCTGGCCGTCGCCGGGATCTCCGGGAGCCCGCCGAACATCCGCGTCCGGTGCACGACGAGCGACGTCGGCGTGACCGCCGCGAAGTCCGGCCCCTCGGGCAACGTGGACGCAGGCGCAATCCGCATCGTGCCGGCGCGCTACAACCGGACCCTCGTCCGGGTGACGAACCCCGAGGCGACCACTGGCGGCTCGCGCGAGGAGTTCCCCGAGGTCACCCAAACGGACGTCGATGCGGCGCTCGCGAAGCTGAACGAGGACGCGCTCGCGCAGTTCCAGGCCGGCCTCGAGGATCCCGGTTCCGTGCCGGAGGGAACAACGGTCTTTCCGGAGACCGCGGTCATCGGGGAGCTGACGCCCGACGTCGATCCGAAGAGCTTCGTCGACCAGCAGGTGGCGTCGTTCACGCTCTCGCTGTCCGGGAGCGGCACCGCCCAGGCGGTCGACGCCTCCCCGATCGAGGCGATCGCCGAGCAGCGCCTGAACGCCGCGATCGCCGAAGGGTACGAGCTCGTCGACGGCAGCACGACGGTCGATATCGGTGAAGGCACCGTCGTCGAGGGCGTCGTCTCGTTCCCCGTCGACGGGTCGGCCCGGCAGGTGCGTCCGCTCGATTCGGCGACCCTCGAGCCGCTCGTCCTGGGGTTGCCCAAGGCGGACGCCGAGGACGCGCTGCGCGAGTACGGGGACGTGTCGATCGTGCTGTGGCCGGGGTACGTGACGAGCGTGCCGACGCTCGATTCGCGGGTCATGATCGACGTCGCGCCGGCTGTCGATCCCGACGCGGGCGCGCCGAAGCCAAGCCCGGAGCCGACGTCGCTCGAGGAGCAGCCGACGGACGCCGAATCCCCGGAGCCGCTACCATCCGGCTGATGTTCCAGCCCTCGACGACCCTGCCGCCGCACGCCCGTCGGGCCCCCCGCGGGCCTGCTGCGTGACGCGCATCCTGGGGGTCGACCTCGGGTCGAAGCGGATCGGGCTCGCGGTCGCCGACGCCGGTATCGGGATCGCCCGGCCCCTCACGACGGTGAACCGCGCCGCGACCATCGAGGAGGACGTCGCATCCCTCGCGGCCGTGTGTCGCGAGCAGCACGCGACCGAGCTCGTCGTCGGGTTGCCGGTCGAGGCGGGCGGCGGCGAGGGGACGATGGCGGCCGCCGCACGGGAGTGGGCGGCGGCAGTCGGGGATGCGCTGCACCTCCCGGTCACGCTCCGCGACGAGCGCCTGTCGTCATTCGAGGCGGAGCGCCGGCTCGGCCGGATGCCGCGGGGACGCTCCGGCGGTCCGCCGTCCCGCACCCAGCGCAACGCGTTCCGCGCGCGGATCGATCGCGAGGCGGCGAGCGTCATCCTCCAGGACGAGCTGGACGCGCGTCGGCCGGCGGGCCCGATCACCGCGACCGCGGAGGACGCATGAGCATCAGGGGTGGTCGAGGGCCGCGCGACGAGTACGACAGCGGCTACCGGAACGGGTATCAGCGAACCGGCCGCTATGGCCGTGGGCCGGGCGACCAGCGCAAGTACGAGCGCTATGGCAGCCGCGGCGGGGGACTCGGCGGGATTCTCCGGTTCGTCGTGTTCCTGGCCCTGCTCGCAGGCGGCGTCCTGCTCGTGATGGTCACGGTCGCACGGCCGCTCGTCCGTGCGGTCGTCGTCCCGTGGGCCGACGACAACCCCGCCGCACTGCGCATTCCGTTCGTCGCCGACATGGTCCGCGAGGACATCGGCGACGCGCTGACCGAGCCCGCCTCCGGCTCTCCGGACGAGATCTCGTTCGTGGTGGAGGAGGGCGACACGCCCCAGTCGATCGTGGCCCGGCTCGCCGAACGGGGGATCGTCGAGAGCGAGCGGGCCTTCCTGTTCCAGGCACGCGACGCCGATCTCGCGACGAAGCTCACCGCGGGTCGGTTCGCCCTCGCCGGCAACCTCACGCCGGCCCAGGTCGTGGACGGGCTCGTCCACAACCGGATCATCGTGTCGACGATCGACGTCGCGTTCCGGGAGCAGCTCCGGCTCGAGCAGATGACGGCGAAGCTCCAGGTGACCGAGAACCTGCCGTTCGATCCCAAGGACTTCTACGACCTCGTCACGAAGCCCACCGACGCGCTGCTCGGAGACTATCCCTGGCTGCTCGATCCCGACGTGCGTCCGAAGGGCGCCTCCCTGGAGGGCTTCCTCTACCCGGCGACGTACACGCTCCGGGTGGACGCCGACCGCCCGTCGACGGCTGAGGATCTCGTCCGGATGATGCTCGACACGTTCATCGACCGCGTGGGGGAGGACCGGCTCAAGGTCCCGGAGAAGCGCGGCCTGACGTTCTACCAAGTGCTCACGCTCGCCTCGATCGTGGACCGCGAGGCCGTGCTCGACGACGAGAAGGCCAAGATCGCCGGCGTCTACCAGAACCGGATCGACCGCAAGCCGCAGGTGAAGACCGGCCTCCTCGAGGCGGACCCGACGGTCATCTACGCGGTCGACACCGACAAGCTGGGCGCGTACGGCGATGCCTGGTCGCAGTACGTGTTCTGGACGGTGCCCGAGGGCGCCGGCCTGCGGGATCAGCAGCTCCCGGAGGCGCTCGACAGGTACAACACGTACAAGCACCGCGGCCTCCCGCCGGGACCCATCGCCAACCCGACCGTCGCGTCCATCGACGCGGCGCTCAAGCCGGACACGGCGAGCGGGTTCAAGTTCTTCGTCGCGATCCCGGAGGGCGAGGGGGCGCACGACTTCAGCAAGACGCTCGACGAGCACCAGGAGAAGCTCCGCCAGTACGGCTACAACTGACGTGACGGCGGGATCCATTCGCGCGTTGCCCGTCCCTGGAGACTTTGCCCCGCCGCCCGACGCCGCGACCCGCCGACGGTGGACGGACGCCGACCGGGCGCACCGCCCCCAGCGGCGCGCGGCGCTTCGGGAGCGCCTGTCTCGTGCCGGCATCGACGCGTACTTCGGGCTCCGGCCGGAGCACATGCGGTGGCTTACCGGCTTCGCGCTGGCCGAGGGCGAGGAAAAGGTCGCAGGCCACTCGGGCCAGTTCCTCCTGGGACGTGAGGACGTCATCGTCCTCA
>DATFQL010000269.1:0-13866 GCA_035264305.1 Candidatus Limnocylindrales bacterium
GCCCTCGTAGCCCGACAGGTGGTCGAGCGTCCGTTCCTCCAGCACCCGCTCGCCATCGATGCCGTACATGATCTGGAGGTCCGCGTCGCCGCTCGCGACGTCGTCGATGAAGTACAGGTAGTCCATCGCCTCCCAGTCGAACCCGAGCGTGTACAGGCCCCACAGCGCGAACGTCGAGTCCCGGATCCAGGAGTAGCGGTAGTCCCAGTTGCGCTCCCCGCCCGGCGTCTCGGGGAGCGAGGTCGTGGCCGCCGCGACGACGGCGCCCGTCGGCTCGTACGTCAGGCCCTTCAGGGTGAGCGCCGAGCGCTCGAGGTACTCGCGCCACGGGTGGTCGGGGAATGCGCCGCGCGCAAGCCAGTGCTGCCAGTGATGGGCGGTCCAGACCAACTTGGCATACGCGTCCTCGGAGGTCCGCGGCGGGGGTGCACCGTTCCAGGACAGCGCGCAGAACCGCGTCTCGCCCTCCTTGATCAGGGTCCGCGCGACCGCCGTGGAGTCCTCGAAGCCGAGGTTGATGTCGCTCGTCAGGAGGAGCTCGATGGGACGGGCGGCCGCTCCACCTGCCGCGGCCGTCGGCGCCGGTCCCACACAGCGCAGCTGCCCGTACCCCTCCTCGGTGAAGCTCCACTCGCCGCGCGTGAGCCCGTAGTCGAACACCGGCTCGCACTCGAGCGACAGCTGCACCTCGCCGTTCACGCAGCGCACGCTCCGGAGCAGGATGTGCTCCGCGTCGTAGTCGGTCGGGACGCGGCGGTGCACCCGCGACCGCTCGCCCGTGTGATGCCAGGGACCGATCAGCAGCACGTCGCGGACGATCGCCCAGCCGGTCCGCGTCGCCCAGCTCGTCTCGAGGACCATCGTTCCCGGCAGGTACCGCCGGGCGGCGGGCACCTGCACTTCCGCGGGGCCGAACCGGAAGCCGCCGGCGTCCCGGTCGAGGATCGCGCCGAAGACGCTCGGCGAGTCGAGCCGCGGCAGGCACAGCCACTCGACGTTGCCCGACGGCGCGATGAGCGCCGTGACCTCGCAGTCCGACAGGAAGGCGTACTCCCGGATCGGGGGAAACGGGGAGCGGCCGGGGGTGGACGACGGCGACCGGGCGCCGGCGAGCTTCACGGGACGATCCATCGGGGTTCTCGACCTCCGCCTCGGACTGTCGCGGCTCGCACCCGCGCACCCGCGCCTCAGCGGCGAGCGTACGCGAGTCACGCGCGTGACGATCGTGCAACGCCGGGTTTAGCGGACCGCCGCTACTCTCGGCCCATGCCCCTCCACCCGACCCCACAGCTCCGACGGCGGCACTACCTCGACCTCGGCGGCGAGTGGGGGTTCGCGTACGACGATGCGGACGCGGGTCTCGATCACGGCTGGCACGAGGACGCGACGCCCTTCGACCGCACGATCGTCGTCCCCTACCCGCCCGAGTCGAAAGCCTCGGGGATCGCCGACACGTCCGAACACCCCGTCGTCTGGTATCGCCGGACGTTCGCGCGGTCGGACCTGGGCGGGCAGCGTGACGGCGGGCGGATCCTCCTCCATTTCGGCGCGGTCGACTACCGGGCGCAGGCCTGGGTCAACGGCCGGCCCGTCGGCACCCACGAGGGCGGCCACTCGTCATTCACGTTCGACATCACGGCCGCGCTCCGGGACGCGGACGAGCAGGTCATCGTCGTGCGCGCCGAGGACCTGCCACGCGACCTCGCCCAGCCGCGCGGGAAGCAGTTCTGGGAGCCGACGCCGCGCCGCATCTGGTACCACCGGACGACCGGGATCTGGCAGCCCGTCTGGCTGGAGGCGGTGGGCCGAACGCACATCGAGGAGCTGCGCTGGACCCCCGACACCGGGCGCGGGATGGTGGGCCTGACCGTCTCGCTCAACCGCGAGCCGGAGCGGCCGCTCCGCCTCCAGGTGCGGCTCGCGCTCCGTGGCGACACCCTCGCCGACGACCGCTATCTCGTCCAGCGACGGGACACGCGGCGCGAGATCGGCCTGGAGCCCGTCGTCCTCAACATCGGCCGCCGGAAGCTCCTGTGGGCGCCGAAGCACCCGAACCTCGTCGACGCGGAGGTGCGGATCGAGGACGAGACGGGCGAGGTCACCGACGAGGTGCACAGCTACGTCGGGCTGCGGTCCGTCGCCGCCGAGGACAACCTGTTCTTCCTCAACGGGATGCCGGCCTACCTCCGCCTCGTGCTGTCGCAGGGCTACTGGCCCGAGTCGCATCTCGCCGCGCCTGACGAGGACGCGATCCGGCGCGAGGTCGAGCTGATCCGTGCCCTGGGGTTCAACGGCGTCCGGAACCACCAGAAGGTCGAGGATCCGCGGTTCCTCTACGAGTGCGACCGGCAGGGCCTGATGGTCTGGTCCGAGATGGCGAGCGCCTACGCCTGGGACCCGCGCGCGATCGACCGGTTCACGCGGGAGTGGCTGGAGGTCGTGCGCCGTGACGTGAGCCACCCGTCGATCGTCACCTGGGTGCCGTTCAACGAGAGCTGGGGGCTGCCGAACCTAACCGGCGACGAGGCCCAGCGGGCGTTCGTCCGCGGAATCTACGGGCTGACGAAGGCGCTCGACCCGACCCGACCCGTGATCGGCAACGATGGCTGGGAGCACGTGGTCGCCGATGTGTGGGGCGTCCACGACTACGGGCTGGACGGCGAGGCGCTGCGCGAGCGATATGGCTCGATCGAGGCGCTGGAGGCGACGCTCGCGGGCCGGCCGGTCCACCACCGGATCACGCTGGGCAGCGAGGCCCGCGCCGGCCAGCCGGTCGTGCTGTCCGAGTTCGGCGGCATCTCGTTCCACGCGGAGCCGGGCCGGCCGTGGTTCGGGTACGGGACGGTCGGCAACGCGGACGAGCTGGTCGCGAAGTACGACGAGCTCGTCTCGGCGGTCCTCGACTCACCGGGGCTCGCGGGGTTCTGCTACACGCAGCTGACCGACACGGAGCAGGAGGCGAACGGGCTGGTCGGCGCGGACCGGCGCCCGAAGGTCGACCCCGAGCGGATCCGCGAGATCACGGAACGCCCCCCGCGCTCGATCCCGGGCGATCTCGTGCTCGCCGCGCAGGAAGCCGGCGTGGTCACGGCCTTCGGGAGCTCCACGGCAGGCTGACAAACGCGGAAACGGCCTCCGAGAGCGGGTATTCGCGTGATGCATTCGGCGGATGGCAGCGCGCGTCCCCCGCCGTACCGTTCCGCTCCTTGCGCCCGAACTCGGTGCGCCGACGCACCACCGCCTGGAGCCCACACGCATGAGCCCGCTTGCCCGCCCCATCGCAACCACCCACCTGCGACCCGAGCCCGAGGGCAACGCTCGCCGCTGGTAGCGGATAGCCTTCCCCGAGACCAGCTCGGGGAGGAGACGATGCGGTTCCTGCGTCGCGGTGGCGGCGAGAGCGAGCAGCCCATCGAGCAGCGCGTCGACGCGTTCTGGACCTGGTGGGCGGGCGTCCGCGACGGGCTCGCCGCGGACATCGAGGCGGGCACGGTCCCTGCGCGCACCGGCGAGATCTCCGAGGAGGTCCACCGGCTGCATGCGAAGCTCGCCTGGGAGCTTGGGCCGGGGACGAGCGCGAGGCACGCGTTCAACATGTCGGCCGAGGGCAACCCCGAGGTCCGTCCGGTGGCGCTCCGCTGGGCGGCCGCTGCGCCCGCACCCGACGCGAAGTGGGAGTACCACCCGTCGCGGCAGCCCGGTCGGCCCCAGGTTCTCGAGATCCGCGGGACGCGCGTGAGCTTCAGCGAGGTCCGCGCGGTGACGAAATGGGACGAGGCGCGGGAACAGCTCGACGTCGGCCTGTGGCACCCGGCGTTCGACGGCCTGCCGACCGAGGTCAAGGCCCAGATCTCGTTCCTGTTCCTCGACAACCTCGTGGGCGAGGACGACGTGGAGCGGTGGGTCGGGGCGATCGAGGCCGATCCCGAGGCGGAGGCCGGCCGGACGCGCGACGAGCTGCGCGACGAGATCCGTCAACGCGCCGAGTCGGCGAAGGGCGAGAGCTGGGCGCTGATCGAGGGGCGGGACCAACACGACGATCCGGTGCTTGTCGCGTTCAACTCCTCGCTCAAGCGGATCGACCACCCGTATGCGGGCGAGCACCTCGAGGTGACGATCGAGCGCGGCCTCGACGAGGCCGCGGCCGACAACGAGGCGATCAGGGAGGCCGAAACCCAGCTCGGGGGCATGCTCGAAGGCCTCGCCGTCGAGGCGGCGCACGTGACCGACCGCCGGCGGCGGGTGACGCACTACGTCACCGCCGAGGGCGAACGGGCACTCGCCGCAGCCCGCGAGTGGGCGAGCCGCCACCGCGAGTGGGGCGCGAAGGCCAGCGTCGAGCCGGACCCGACCTGGTCGTTCCGGAAGTCGTACGGAGGCTGACCCCCGCGAGGCCGGCCGCCTACTGGGTGACCGTGAACTCCTTCGTCATCCCCAGCGTGAAGTGCGGCGCACCCGTACCGAGCGACGGCGCCTCCGAGGAGTTCGGATCGAGCGACGGCAGCGACGTCGTGCCGGCCGGGATGAAGCAGACCATCAGGTATTCGCCGGGCTCGCCGGCCGTGACGGTCTGGGCCGCAGTCGTGCCCGGCTCCGCAAACGCGAACCCGACGTCCTCCACGAGGGCCGTTGCCTGGTCCTGCGGCAGCGCCAGGAGCTCCTCGAACGACTGGGTGGTCGTCGGCAGCTTGCGGACCACGACCATCTCGTGGACCTCCTGCCCGCTGTTGGTGAGCCCGAAGGTGGTGCCACTCGCCACTTCGTCCGGCACACCCTCGAACTTGAAGTCGACGGCGGTGACGGTGATGTCCGCCGCTGCGGACGCGCCCGGCGAGCCCGAGGCGGACGGGGATGCGGGTGCACCTGCCGACGCGGACGCGCCGACGGACGCGGGTGCGCTGGCTGCCGGCGCGCTACTCGCCGACGGGGAGGCGGAGCCACCGCCGCACGCGGCGAGGGCCAGGGCGAGGGTCAGGCCTGCGGGCGCGAGAATGCGCGGGCGGACGAGCATGCGAGCGGTTCCTCCTGTGGGGTAGGAACCGATCGTGCAGGACGAATGCCCCGGGCGGCTGCGGTCGTCGCGCCCGGCCCTCACAGCCGCGTGACGATTCCCACCTCCTACCCGGCGGTCCCTGCCGCTTCCGTGTACTCGGGCTCGTGGTCGCGGCGGTCGATCTCGGCCGTACGCCGCACGATGTCCAGCGTCTCGTCCACCGTCCTGCCGTTCCCGTCCGCCATTCGCTTCAGGTCCTCGTAGGTAACGTTGTCACCCATCTCGAGGTGGGCCTGCATGCACCCGCACGTGAGACACATCGTCGATGAACCTCCTGGCTGTGTCGCCGCCGTGACGACCTGCGCCCATTCTCTACTGCTAATGGACGCTTGTAGTAGTAAGGTTGGTGCATCGTCCGTAACGGGCGTCTTGCGGAGGCATCGATGAAGATCTTCCTCGACACCGCCGATGTCGACGACATCGCGGTCGTGGCGCGGTGGGGTGTCCTCGACGGGGTCACGACGAACCCGACCCTGTTCTCCAAGGTGGGCGGGAGCTACGACGACGTGCTGCGCCGGATCTGCGGCCTGACGCCCGGGCCGGTGAGCGCCGAGGTGGTCGCGGCGGACGTCGAGGGCATGCTGTCCGAGGGTCGCCACTTCGCGGGGATCGCTCCGAACATCGTCGTCAAGATCCCGATGAGCGAGCCTGGTCTCGCGGCGATGGCGCGGCTCAAGGCGGAGGGGATCCGCACGAACTGCACGCTGATCTTCAGCGCGAACCAGGGCCTCCTCGCCGCGAAGGCCGGCGCGTCACTGCTGTCACCCTTCGTGGGACGGCTCGACGACATCAACGAGGACGGCATGGACGTCGTCCGCGAGCTCGTGGCGATCGTCGAGACGCACGGCCTCGACACCGAGGTCCTGGCCGCGTCGATCCGCCACCCGCGCCACGTGACCGAGGCGGCGCTCGCCGGCGCCCACGTCGTCACGGCGCCGATCGCCGTGCTTCGCCAGATGATCGCCCACCCGCTGACCGAGTCCGGGATCGAGAAGTTCCGCCAGGACTGGGACGCCGTCCAGGGCGCCTAGGCGTCGGGCGTCGCGGTCCCGCCGGCTGGCACGAACGCGACGCAGCAGTACCCCTCGCGAGGGTCGGGGCGCGGTACCAGCTCGTGCTCGCCGAGCGCCGTGGATAGCCCCTCGAGCAGCGCAAGGTTCATGCCGCAGGTGAGATCCCGGTGCTCGTCCACGAGCGCGTCGAACGGGCAGTTCCGGAGCCCGACGATCCCGTCGGCACGCTGGATCGGCTCGTAGCCGTGTGCCTCGAGCACACCGAGGACCCCCGGCCTCGCCGACGACGCACGTGACTCGTCATCCGCCAGGCGCGCACCCCGCTCGCGGGCAGCCTCGAAGACCTTGCCCCGTGCGCCGCGTCCCCGCTCCACGCCCTCCGCGAGGATCTCCGCGGCCAGGTCGTACTGGCGCGCCGGCAGCGTGACGCTGACGTCGCCTGCCGCCCGCCCGTAGAACTTCGCGGGACGGCCGGCCCCCGGACCCGTCCGCCCGCTGCGCCGCCGGAACGTCACGTCGAGGAGCCCGGCTTCGGCGAGGCGGTCGAGGTGGAATGCCGCGAGCGGACGGCCGATTCCGGCTCCTACGGCGGCGGCCTCGCGGTCGACAGGCTCCGCCTGGGCGACGACGTATTCGTACAGCCGCCGGCGGACCGGCTCGGCGAGCGCGGCGACGCGATCGAGGTCGTCGCGGGTGGATCGGTGCATCGCGGGATTGTATCGCGAGGGTGTCTTGGCGAAAGAGTTCGATCCGTCGGGGCTCCACCGGCAGACCATCCACGGGTCGTCGACGGTCACCCCATGGCCGGCGCCACCGCCCTTGTCCACTCGTCCATCCGTTGCAAGCCGCCTGTGACGCCGCGCGCGCGCTTCTCCCCCTCCCCGTCGGTCCCAGACGGCCGATCGTTAGGCGCCAACCCAATGCCACGCCAGCTGCCGAGCCAGCGATGGCGCCACAGACCCGGAGGACACGATGCGCAACGATGAGATCGCCGCTGGTTGGGCGGTATACGACACCAACAATGACAAGATCGGCGACGTTGCCGAGGTCGGCGCGAACTACCTGCTCGTCCAGAAGGGCCTGATCTTCATCAAGGACGTGTACGTCCCGATGAGCGCGATCACGCAGACCGACGCGGCGAACGGCACGGTGTACGTCAACACGACCAAGGACGCTGTGGAGTCGATGGGCTGGGACACGCCGCCGACGAACGACGCGGCCGCCTACGACACGATGGCGACCAACGACGCGACCGCGTACGGCACGACCACGACGTCGACGACCACGTCGCAGGCCGGGTTCGACGACGCGGAGAGCCAGCGCCTCCGGCTGCACGAGGAGGAGCTGCAGGCCCAGACGCGGCGCCAGCAGGCCGGTGAGGTCGAGGTCAGCAAGCGGGTCGTGGAAGACACCCAGGAGCTGGACGTCCCCGTGACCCACGACGAGGTCCAGGTGCGCCGCGTGCGCGTAGACCGCGACGCGACGCCGGGCGACGCGACGTTCACCCAGGACGCGGAGACCGTCCGCGTGCCGGTGACCGCCGAGACCGTCGAGGTGACGAAGCAGCCTCGCGTGGTCGAGGAGATCGAGATCTCGAAGCGTCCGGTCACCGAGCGCCAGACGGTCACGGACACCGTTCGCCGCGAGGAGGCCGACATCGCGAAGGAAGGCGACGTCGTCGTCGAGGACGGCTCGCGCGACCTGGTGGGCGCCGGCTCGGATCGGATGCAGCGGACGAACATGGACGACATCGAGAACCTGACCGACGACGAGCGTCGGGACCGCGGCTTCTAGCAGCCTCGGGTGGACGCGGCGTCCGGCACCATCCGGACGCCGCGTTTGCGTGTCCGGCACCTGATATCCGCGATGCTCGATCCTGATGCGCCAAGCCGTCAGTCCGCTCGTCCCGGCCCTCATCCTCGCGGTCATCGCGGCTGCATGCGCGAGCGATCCACACCCGACGCCGTCGGCTCCGACCGCGGGGGCCGGCTCGGCGTCGGCATCTCCCTCGCCAGATCCCTCGCCGGTGGCGAGTCCTGAGGCCGTGATCCGGACCCCGCCCGGCGACGTCTACGCGGTCCCCGACCCGATCCCCGACGGCGCGCCCGGCGATCCGATCTGGGCCGAGCAGGTCGCGGCTCCGGCAGGTGCCGTTGCCTGGCGGGTGCTGTACCGCTCGGAGACGATCGGCGGCACGGCAATCGGCGTATCGGGCCTGATCGTGGCGCCCGACGATCCGCCGCCGACGGGCGGCTTCCCGGTCATCGGGTACGCACACGGGACGACCGGGCTCGCCGACCGGTGTGCGCCGTCGAAGGCGGCACGACCACTCGCGGACGGTCGTTCATCACCGGGCTCGCTGCCACTCCCCGCGCTGTGGGAGCGAGGCTTCGTCGTCGCGGCGACCGACTACGAGGGGCTCGGGACGCCGGGCCGGCACCCGTACCTCGTCGGCGGGAGCGAAGGACGATCCGTGCTCGACGCGATCCGCGCGGCGCAGCGCATCCCCAAGGCGCAGGCGGGCCACGAATCCTTCGTGCTCGGCGTCTCGCAGGGCGGCCACGCGTCGCTGTTCGCCGGGGAGCTCGCGGCCACGTATGCCCCCGAGCTCGACCTGCGCGGCGTCGTCGCGCTGGCGCCCGGCGCCGAGCTCGCCCAGGCCGCGCTCCTGCTCGCCGGGGATGAGGCGGCCGTCGGCTTCGCCATCGCGATCGGGGCGGGCTTCGAGGCGGCCTACCCGGAGGCTCGGTTGGACGACGTGCTCACGCCCCGAGCACGGCGCGCCCTCGACGTGGTCGACGAGGGCTGTATCGAGGACGTCCTCGCGGCCTTTGCCCGACCCGCGGCAGAGGTGCTCGACCTCGCCCGAATCACGGCGCCGCCGTGGCCCGGACTGCTCGATGAGAACACCCCCGGACGTGTCCCGACGGTCGCGCCGATCTTCGTCGGACAGGGTGAGGCCGACCCGCTCGTCGTTCCCGCCCTCACGGATCTGCTCGTCGAGCGCCTGTGTCGGACCGGAGACACCGTGACGTACCGGCGCTACCCGGGAGCCGGCCACGGCGGCGTCGTGAGCGCGGCGGCAGCCGACGTCGAGGCCTGGATCCGGGCGCGACTGACCGGCGACGCGGCGTCGTCCGACTGCAGGTAACCCGTCCGGCGCGCCGAGCGCCGAGTCAGGCGTGAGCCGACGACATCACAACCGCGTTGCATCCGTATTCCATCCCTGTTGCCCGGCGGACCCGCTGGCGTAGCGTGCGCGAGAGGCGGCGAACCCGACGACGCATCGAGGGAGGGAGCTCATGCCCGCGTTCGACCCCGGCCCGCCCGAGCCGTTCCACTCACACTTCGACGCCCTGCCCGACTACGCCCCGTTCCGGTCCCACTTCTGGTTCGACTGGGGCCCGGTCTTCTACCGCGGCAGGCTCGACGGCACGGCCCGGGTGCTGTGTGTCGCGTCCGATCCCGGCCCCACCGAGCGTGTCGCCTCGCGCACGCTCGTCGGCGACGCAGGCCAGCGGGTCCAGGGGTTTCTCGCGAAGCTCGGGCTGACGCGCTCGTACCTGTGCCTCAACGCGTTCGCCTACGCACTGTTCCCGAGCCACGGCTTCTCGGTCGAGCCCGTCCTCGACGACGCCCAGCAGCTGGCGTGGCGGAACGAGCTGTTCGACCTCACGCGGTCGCCGTCGCTGACCGCGGTCGTCGTGTTCGGCCGGCTGGCGCGCGAGGCAGTGGACCGGTGGCCGGGCCGCGCGGGACTCACCGTCGTCGAGGTCGCGCATCCCTCGAGCCGCGATGCGACCCGCCTCCTCGACGAATGGCGGCCGGCGATCGTCCAGCTCCGACCGCTCGTCCAGCCGGACCCCGACGGCAACCCCGCCCTGCCGAATTACGGCGCGAAGTTCCTGGAGCGCGACTACTCCCCGATCCCGCGCCACGACCTGCCGTTCGGCGTGCCGCCGTGGCTGGGTGACGACGCGGCCGGGAGGAAGGCATCGCCGCGTCGCAACAACAGCGTGTCCCGCCCCTCGCCGGACGACCGGCACACCCTGATCTGGCGCGCGCCGACGACCTGATCCGCGCCTCGTGCCGCCGCAACCACCGAGAGAGGGAGCTACGACGATGCCGAAGACCGCGACCCCGGGCACGATCGAGATCCCGGGCATCGACACGTTCGCGGCGAACGCCATGCCCGATCCGTTCGACGCGCGCGACCTCGTCTACCGGCCGCGGCTCGACGTCCTGCCGCAGCAGGTCGACGGGCGCGAGGGGCGCCATGTCTATCGGCAGATCGGCCAGTCGTGCACGGGCCATGCCGTCGCGGCGCTGATCAACCACGTGCTCAAGGCGCGCGCCGCGCGGTCCCGTGTCAGCCCGTACATGCTCTATCGCCTGGCCCGGCGCTACGACGAGTTCCCGGGCGACGCCGACGCCGGCTCGTCGCTGCGCGGCGCCTTCAAGGGCTGGTTCAACCACGGGGCCGCGCTCGAGCATGTCTGGCCCGCCCTGGACCTCGAGCCCGAGCCGGACGTCGACGATCCCCAGAACCTCGCCTCCTGGAGGGATCGGCCGCTCGGCGCGTTCTACCGGGTCAACGCGTTCCGCCTGGACGACGTCCAGTCCGCGATCACCGAGCTCAACGCGCTCGCGGTGTCGGGCGTCATCCACGAGGGCTGGAAGTCGCCGGTTCGGCGCCGGAAGGGCTCGCAGACCGTCCACGTGATCTCGCGACCCGTGGACGCCCGCGTCGTCGGGGGCCATGCCTATTGCCTGGTGGGCTACAACGAGATCGGCTTCCTCGTCCAGAACTCGTGGGGCGAGGACTGGGGCAGCGGCGGCTTCGCGACGCTGCCGTACGAGGACTGGCTGGACTCGGCCTACGACGCGTGGGTCGCGCGGCCGGGGGTCCCGCAGACCCCGTTCTACTCCGGTCGCAGCCGGACCGCGGTGGGAACCGGAGGCGAGCTCGTCACGGCCGCCGCGCCCGACCTGCGGCGGCTCGCGTACCACGTCGTGAACACCGGCAACGACGGTGCGCTCTCGTCGACCGGCAAGTTCGTCAGCACCCCCGCGCAGGTCGACCGCGTCGTCGAGCACATGGGCGCGTGGCACGAGTTCATGCTCCACCGGGAAACGTCGACGGCTCGCCACGTCGTGCTGTGGGCGCACGGCGGCGGCGTCGCGGAGCAGAGCGGGCTCCAGGTCGCGCAGCGCCACCTCAACTGGTGGCTCAACCAGGGGGTCTACCCGATCACGATGGTCTGGGAGACCGGGCCGTTCGAGACGCTCCGGTCGGCGCTCGAGGATGTGGTGAGGGGCGTGCTGCCCGCCGGGGGCGTCGGGTTCGACCTCGTGGAGCAGCTCGACCGGCTGGTCGAGGGGATCTGCCGCCGCCGGCTGCGCTGGGCCTGGCGCGAGATGAAGGAGAACGCCGAGCGGGCCTCGGTCGGCGTCCCGGGCAGCCCGGTCGTCCCCGGGGCCCGGCTGCTCGTCGAGAAGCTCGCCGCGTACGTCGCCGGGCACGGGGCCGGCAACGTCCGGATCCACCTCGCCGGGCACAGCGCAGGGTCGGTGTATCAGGCCGCGATGCTCGGCGCGCTCGCGGACGCGGGCCTCGAGGTGGACACGCTGACGTGGCTCGCACCCGCGATCACCGTGGACCGCTTCCGGGAACGGGTCCTCCCCCACCTCGGCCCCCGCGGCAACGTGCGTCACTTCTCGTGCTTCAACCTCAGCGATGCGCTGGAGCTCGACGACGCGATCGAGCCCGTCTACCACAAGTCCGCCGTGTACCTGGTCGCCCGGGGCCTGGAGGACGACCTCGACGGCGTCATGTCCGAGGTGCCCGTCCTCGGCCTCACGAAGCACTGGACGACGCCAGGCCCGGACGGGCGGACCTTGCTCGAGGACGTCGAGGCCCGCGGCGGACAGCTCATCATCGCGCGGTCGGCCGCCGCGAACGACGCCCGTACGGACGCGATGACGCACGCCTCGTTCGACGAGGACTCACCGACGATGACCTCGGTCGCGATGCGGGTCCTCGGTGTCCGCAGCAATCCCGACACCCACGCGTATCAGCCGTACGCGGCGCTCCGCGACCCCGACCACGCACCCTGGTCCGCCGCGGCCGGCGCGCTCCATGTCGGGCCGTCGCCGACGGAAGCCGGGGGGCCGGACCGCTCGGACGGCGCGACTCGGGCCACCCCGGCGTCAGCTGAGCGCGGGTCTCGACGCCGGAACCGGGACGTGCGCCCGGGCACGCCGATCGACGGAGCTCCTCCGATGGGCGTCCCGCCTCCGATGGCCGGTGGCCCGCGGATGAGCGCGGCGCCGCCACCGGACGACGACCTCACTTCGGCTGCCGGAGCGCCGCCCGCCGAGGTCCTCGCGCCCGGAGCGTCGCCCCTCGTCGTGTCCACGGACGGCGCGGAGGCGTCGCCGCGGGCGCCGCGGTCGGGCGCGGCCGACGAGCCGATCCCCGAGGTTGCCGTCGCCCCGAGGAGCGGCAGCCCGATCCTCGACATCCTCGCGGCGACCGGGTGGGAGGCCGTCGACTGATGGACGCATTCGAGCGCGAGTACGGCGCGCCGCTCCTCGACGAGGACCCGCCGCCCGCGGCCGTCCCAGCGGGGCCGCTCCTCGCCGGGATCGCCGCCGCGGGGCCGTTCTCGCTCCGCGGGTGCGTGCTCACCCCCAACCAGCGGCTGGACGATGCGTGGGTGGACGTCGACGGCGGGATGGTGACCCGGGTCGGAACCGCGGCGCCGGCCGCCGGCATCCAGAGGCTGGAAACGGACGGGGTGATCCTGCCGGGCCTGATCGACCTCCACGGCCATCCCGAGTACAACGTGTTCGCCGCGTGGGAGCCGCCGAAGCTGTACGCGAATCGAAGCCGGTGGCGGGCGTCGAAGGAGTACGCGGCGGTCGTGAAGGAGCCGCTCGCGAGGCTCAAGCAGGACCCGTCGCTCGAGCGGACCCTCAGCCGCTACGCGGAAGCGCGCGCGCTGGTGACGGGCACGACCGCGATCCAGGGGTCGAACGGCAAGTTCGCGAACATCGAGGAGTCGCTCGTCCGGAACGTCGACCGACGGATCTTCGGGCAGCACCGGGCGCGCTCGATCGTGGATCTCGACCGGACGCCGCCCGCCGACCGCGCCGCACTGCGGGCGCGCATCGACGCGGGGGAGATCGACGCCGTCTACGTGCATCTCGCGGAAGGCGTCGACCCCGGGTCGCGGGACGAGTTCCGCGACCTCCGTGACTCGGGCCTCCTTACCAGGGCGACAGTCATCGTCCACGGAACCGCGCTCGAGCCGGCGGACCTGGACGAGGTCGCGGCCGCGGGCGCGAGCCTCGTGTGGTCGCCCCAGAGCAACCTCCGGCTCTACGGCCGGACGACCCTCGCCGGCGCGGCGCGGGCGAGAGGGATCCGCGTCGGTCTCGGCGCGGACTGGCTGCCGAGCGGCAGCCCGAGCCTCCTCGCCGAGCTCAAGGTCGCGCGGCGCTCGTTGATCGAGGAGGGCACCCCCGACACGGCGCGCGAGCTGGTCCGGATGGTGACCATCGACGCAGCCGCGATCGCCGGGCTCAGCGACCACCTCGGACAGCTGAAGGCAGGCCGTCCGGCGGACATCCTGGTCCTCGAACGACGCCACCCGGATCCCTGGGAGGCGGTCGTCGAGGCGGCGCCGTCATCGGTCGAGCTGGTCGTCCTCGGCGGAGACGTCGCGTACGGACGGGCCGACTGGGTACGGTCGCTCGCCGGCATCGCGCCCGGCGGACCGGACCCCGCAACGCTCG
>DATFQL010000270.1:0-8702 GCA_035264305.1 Candidatus Limnocylindrales bacterium
GGTCCTCGATCGGCGCCCCGCACAGCCCGATCGCGTCGTCGAACCGCCGCGCGGCGAGCACGTCGTCGCGGGTCAGGCGGTAGTCGCCGTACACACGCCGCGTCTCGCGCACGCCGATGCCCGTCGAGAGGGTGGCGAGGCGCGCACGCTCGTACCCCGGCACGCGGTCGGTGAGGAATCGGACGTACTCGAGCGCCTGCCGGCGGCCCGCGATCTCGGCGGCCGTCAGCAGGTCCGGGTCGGTTGCGTTGACGACGCGACCCGTCTCGTCGCGGTGATACGAGTCGAGCCGGGTCATGACGGTGGCGGTCATGCCCTCCACCGGCGTGATGTGGTCGCTCCCCTCGCGCCGCGGCAGGTCGTACGCGCCGGTCTGTGCCGCCTCGGCCATCAGCGTGTTCACGTCGGCCTTCGACACCGCGCGCCGGCGCTCGAGGTCCACGTTCGCGATGCGAAAGGTCGTCGTCAGGGTCTGCGCGGGGTCGAGCTCGCCCGCGAGCTCGTAGCCGTAGCCCGCGAAGTGGCACACGTCCGCGTCGCCCGACGCGTCGACGAACGCCCGGCCTTCGATGCGTCGCAGCCCGGCCTTCGTGGCGACCGCGAGCCCGACGAGGCGGCCGTCGACGACCTCGGCGTCCTGCACGAAGGCATGGAGCAGGACGTGGACGCCGGCGTCGGTGACGAGGCGTTCCCACGCGACCTTGAGGTGGTCGGGGTGATACGTGACGCCGGTGCCGGCGCCGTAGGAGTTGGGCCGCTCGACGACGGGTCCGAGCGCGCGCAGCGTCGCGACGACGTCGTCCGCGATCCCGCCGACGACCTTGCGCACCACCGAGCCCGGCGTGTAGAACCCGTAGAACGTGTCGAGGACGGCGGTGCTCGTGCCGCCCAGGAACGGCAGCTTCTCGACGAGGAGCACCGACGCGCCGGACCGTGCCGCCGCGATGGCGGCCGGCGAGCCTGCCGAGCCCGACCCGACGACGACGACGTCGAACGGATCCGCCGCGTACGCCGGCAACGAGCGCACGAGATCCGTCACCGTTCAACCTGGTCGGGCCGCGACGGGTTCCGTCGCGCCATCACTCGTACGACTCCGGCACGACGAGGGCGCCTGCCGGGTCGTATGCGCGCGTGACCCGGCGGAAGTACTCCTCGTACACGCGCTCGAGCTGCTCCGCGCCCGCCGTCTGACCCACGAAGTGCGGGCTGGTCAGCACGACGGGCGGCACGCCCAATGCCACGAGCCGCTCCGCCGTCCGGCTCTTGAGCATGTTGACGACGGCGATGGCACCGATCGACGAGGTGGGACCGACCTTGAACGGCAGCCCGTCGATGGACACCGCCGCGTCCCCGGCAAGGCTGCCGTTGTCGATCACGATGTCCGCGACCTCCACCAGCTTGCGGCCCGACGGGTGCCGCGACTCCGTTGACCGGCCGTGGTCCAACGACGTGACGGCGACGACGGGCAGACCCATCGCCTTCGCGTAGAGCGCCACCTCGATGACCACGCCGTTGATGCCCGTGCTCGAGAAGATGAGGAACGCATCCCCGGCGTGGAGCTTGAACTGCTGGAGGATCACCCTCCCGAACCCGTCCACCTTCTCGAGGAACATCGCCTGGCGCAAACCGTTGGAACCGACCACGCCGACGTGGTTGGAGATCGCGAGCTCGGCGATCGGGTGAAAGCCCGGGAAGCTTCCGATCCGGGGGAACATCTCCTCGGTGTTCATCCGCGAGTGGCCGGAGCCGAAGACATGGACGAGCCCGTCGGCAGCGATCGTTCGGGCGAACAGGTCGGCGGCCCGTTCGATCGGGTCGAGCTCGCGGGCCTCGACACGGTCGAGGACGGCACGCGCCTCGGCGAGCCACCGGAGCGCGGCGTCGGGCGGGTCCTGCGTCGTCATTCGGGCGTCCTCCATGCGGTCATGCGTCGACGAGGAGCGAAGCCGCGATCCTGTCGCGCGCGGCGTCGACCGGCTCGTACGGTCCGTCCTTCGTCCGTGCGTCCGGCGTGGGTGCGCCCGGCCACGCCTGCCGGATCCGCCGCTCCAGCAGGAAGCGCGACCGGTCTCCCCGGAGCACGAGGTTCGACAGCTCGACGAGGGTGCCCGACTGGTCGCTCGAGACCCGCCGGATCAGCAATGCCGGTGCGTGCCTGGGAACCTCCAGGAGCGACGATTCCCGGGTCGTGACGATCACGGGCTCGAGTGATTCTGTCGCCGTCTGCACCATCCGCCCGTAGTCGTCGGCGAGCACCGTGTACAGGGAACGATGCTCGAGATCCAGTGCCTCGAGGCCCGGGAAGAGCGCCGACGGCAGGTCGGTCGACTCGAGCATGAGCGGCTCGCCCTCGATCGACCGCAGCCGCTCCACGTGGACGACGGGATCGCCGGGGCGCATCGCGAGATCGTCCGCGGTGCTGCGCGGAACCGGCATCACGGCCGCCGAGATGACCCGCGTCTCGAGGCTGACGCCCCGCGCCTGCAGGGCGGCGCTGATCGTGAAGTGCCCGGTCACCGCGGCGTCGAGGCGCGGACGGGTCACGAACGTACCCCGTCCCTGGTGCCGGGAGATGAGCCCACGGTGTTCGAGCTCCGCGAGGGCCTGGCGCAGCGTCGTGCGGCTCACGTCGAGCAGCTCGCACAGTTCCCGCTCCGGCGGCAGCCGCGTGCCTGCTGCCCACTCACCCGACCGGATCCGGCGCTCCGCCCGGCTCGCAATGATCGAGTGGAGGGGCTCTCGCGAGACGGTCGGACCGGGCATCGGCCGAACGATACCGCGAATGGTCGGATTGGTATAGGCACTCGTTCGGTTGCGAAACGAGCAGACTTGACGCGCACACGTACAACCGTATAGTTGTATAAATGGATCGCCAGTTCGACGCCGACCACGTCTTCGCTGCCCTCGCGGACCCGACCAGGCGCGACATCGTGCTTCGCGCACTCCACGGGACCGAGGGCGTCGCGGAGCTCGCCGCGCACTACCCGATGAGCTTCGCGGCCGTGCAGAAGCATGTTGCGGTGCTCGAGCGCGCAGGGCTCGTCACGAAGCGCAGGGTCGGCCGCCGGAAGCTGGTCCGGACTGACATCGAGCGCGTCCGGCTCGCGCGCGGCCTCCTGGACGGATACGAGGCGCAGTGGCGCGGCCGGATCGAACGGATGACCGATCTCATCAGCAGCAGCGAGGAGACGCTTCGATGACCGTCCAGAGCATCACCAAGGACGCGGACACGCTCACGATGACGCTGACCGCGGAGTTCGCGGCCTCGCCGGAGCGGGTGTGGCAGCTGTGGGCGGACCCGCGCCAGCTCGAGCGCTGGTGGGGACCGCCCACCTATCCCGCACGCGTGACCTCGCACGACCTGTCGGCCGGCGGCCGTGTCGAATACCACATGACGGGGCCCGGGGGCGACCAGCCCAAGGGCTTCTGGGAGGTCCTGGAGGCGGAGCCGCCGCGACGGCTCGCCTTCCGCGACGGATTCGCGAACGACGACGGGACGCCGAACACGGAGCTCCCCAGCACGACCGCCGAGGTCACGATCGAGCCCATTGACGACAGTCGGACGCGGATGCTCATCGAGAGCCGCTTCCCCAGCCGCGAGGCGCTCGAGCAGCTCGTGGGGATGGGCATGGAGGAGGGCCTTCGACAGGCAGTCGGCCAGATCGATGCGATTCTGGCCGAGGAACCCACCCGGGCATGACGAGGATCGCCACGATGACGACGAGGAGCGACGCGATGACGACGACGACGACCGAGCCGATGACGAAGACGATCGAGGCGCCCGGCGCCGTCCTCGCGTACGACGTCCGGGAGAACCCGGACACGACCGAGCCGCCCCTGTTCGTGATGGCCTCGCCCATGGGTGCCGGAGGCTTCGGAACGCTGGCCAGCCACTTCACGGACCGGACCGTCGTCACGTACGACCCCCGTGGCGTCGACCGCAGCGTGAAGGACGATCCGTCCAGCCAGTCCACGCCGGAGCAGCACGCAGACGACCTCCACCGGATCATCGGCGCGCTGGGCGGCGGGCCGATCGACCTGTTCGCGAGCAGCGGTGGCGCGATCAACGCGTTGGCGCTCGTGGCGGCACATCCGGAGGACGTCCGGACGCTCGTCGCCCACGAGCCGCCCCTCGCGTCGATCCTGCCCGATCGCGAGCACGCGCTCGCGGCGGCCCGGGGAATCTTTGACGAGTACCAGCGCAGCGGATCCGGCCCGGCGACCGCGCGGTTCATCGGCCTCGTCATGCACAAGGGGCTCATCGATCAGGCATATCTCGATCGGCCGGCGCCGGATCCCGCGATGTTCGGGATGTCGAGCGAGGACGACGGCACCCGGACCGATCCCCTCCTCGCCCAGAACATCCTGGCGTCCACGGCCTACGAGCCCGACTTCGACGCACTCCGCCGGGCATCGACCCGGATCGTCGTCGTCGCCGGGGCCGAGTCCGACGGCGAGCTTGCGCACCGCGGCGCCGAGGCGACCGCGGAGCGTCTGGGCAGCGAGGTCGTGATCTTCCCCAGCAACCACGCCGGCTTCCTGGGCGGCGAGTACGGCCAGACCGGCGATCCCGACGGCTTCGCCGCGAAGCTCCGAGACGTCCTCGCAGCGGGCTGACGACGGGCT
The DNA here is from genome assembly GCA_035264305.1 of Candidatus Limnocylindrales bacterium. Lineage (GTDB taxonomy): Bacteria > Chloroflexota > Limnocylindria > Limnocylindrales > CSP1-4 > CAIXZV01. The sequence continues at coordinate 4,627 of DATFQL010000270.1, forward strand.
GCACATCCTGCGACCGGTGCGAGGGTCAGGGGGCTAGCATCTCCTGACCCGCACCGTGAGGACCGAGTGGACAGCACCTTGACCGGCGACAGCATCGTCGGCACGTCCTCCGACCCCGTCGCGGGCGCGTCGTCGGTCGGTCCGGCCATTCGGGTCGAGGGGCTCGTCAAGCGCTACCGGAACGCGGAGCGCAACGCCGTCGACGGGATCTCGTTCGACGTCGGCGCCGGCGAGTTCTTCGCGCTTCTCGGACCAAACGGGGCGGGCAAGACGACGACGCTGTCGATCCTCACGACGACGATCGTGCCCAGCGAAGGTCGGGCCCTGATCGACGGCCTGGACGTCGTGCGCGAGGCGGCCGCGGTCCGCCAGCGGGTCGGCATCATCTTCCAACGGCCGAGCCTGGACAAGAACCTGACCGGCGAGGAGAACGTCCGGTTCCACGCGATCCTGTACGGCCTCTACCCTTACGCGCCCGCGTACCGGCTGATGTCGCCCGGGTACCGCCGGCAGGTGGAGGACTGGGCCGAGGTGCTGGGGCTGGGCCGCGACATCTTCCAGCCGGTGCGCACGTTCTCGGGCGGGATGCTGCGCAAGCTCGAGATCGTCCGCAGCCTCGTCCATCGGCCGCGGGTGCTGTTCCTCGACGAGCCGACGACCGGCCTCGATGCGCCCAGCCGGCGCGCCCTGTGGAGCTACCTGGCCGAGGTCCGCGCCGCCTCGCAGACCACGATCGTGCTCACCTCGCACTACCTCGAGGAGGCCGAGCAGGCCGACCGGATCTGCGTCGTCGACGCCGGGCGGATCGTGGCAACCGGCTCGCCGGCGGAGCTCACGGCCGCGCTCGCGGACGAGTACCTGCTGGTCGACGCCGCCGACCGAAACGCCCTCCGGTCCGAGCTCACGCGACTGGACCTCGAGCCCACGGGCGACGGGCCTCTCCGGATCGACGTCGCTGCAACGGACGTCCACCGCGTCCTGCGCTCGATCGAGACCCCGCTGACGCTCGTCCGCACCCACGCGCCGTCGCTCGAGGACGCATACCTCGAGATCGTCAGCCGGGCCGAGCTCGGCGCCGACGCGCTGGGACGCGCGGCCGGCGAGGGTGACGGCGATGGCTGATCGCACCGTCCCGCGCGACCGCGACGCGCCGGTCGCCGAACGCCGGCCGCGGACCCGCGGGCCGCGTGCCGAGCTGTCCGCGATGGCCGTGATCGCCCACCGGGACTTCGTGAAGCTGCTGCGCGACCGGCTCCGGCTGGTCTCGGAGATGACGTTTCCGCTCGTCCTCGTCCTCGTCCTCGGGCCGGCCCTGGAGGCGGGCTTCGGCGAGCCCGGGGGCGTCAGCATCACGACGTTCGTGTTCACGGGCGTGCTGGCCCAGACCATCTGGCAGTCTGCGGTGCTGGGCCTCGTGTCGGTGCTCGCCGACCGCGAGGAGGACTTCAGCCAGGAGATCTTCGTCTCGCCCGTGTCGCGCTACACGATCGTCGCCGGGAAGATCATCGGCGAGGCGCTCGTCGCGCTCCCCACGGGCGTGGGCGTCCTCGTGATGGGGCTGCTGATCGGCGTGCCGCTGACCGTGCAGGTGCTCGTCGCGCTCATCCCCGTCGCGGTCGTCGTCGCCATCTACGGCGGCGCGTTCGGCCTGCTCGTCCTGGCGAACCTGACCAGCCAGCGCCAGGCGAACCAGATCTTCCCGTTCGTGCTCCTGCCGCAGTTCTTCCTCGCCGGCGTGTTCAACCCCATCCACGACCTGCCGCCGGTGCTCGCCGTCCTGTCCGCGCTGTCGCCGATGCGCTATGCCGTGGAGATCACCCGGAACGTGTTCTACGGGCTCCAGCCCGACGTGACAGCACCCGAGCTGACGCCGCTCCCGGTCAACGCGGCGGTGATCGTGGGCTCGTTCGTCGCCTTCCTCGTCGTCGGCACGCTCCTGTTCGTGCGCAAGGAGCGAAACCGCTGAGTCAGCGGCGCGGCGGCGTCAGACCGTAGCGGGCGACGATCTCGGGCAGCCACTCGGGTTCGGCGAACGGGAGTTGGAACCCGGCCGAGAGCTCGGCGACCGCGGCGGGGTCCGGTACGCCGTTCGACGTCATGGCGGTCAGCTCCCGGAAGAAGCCCTCGAAGCCCGCAGGCGAGATGACCTCGATCATCCGCGCCGGCGTCGATCCCGCGTTCCACATCGCGTGGACCTCGTTGCGCGGCTTCACGATGTAGCCGCCCGCACCCAGGACGACCTCCTGGTCGTTGGAGCGAAATCCGATCTCTCCCTCGAGCACGATGGAGATCTCGTCCTCGAGGCGATGGACGTGGGGTGGCACGAGCGCCCCGACCGCGAACGGATGCTCGACGATCGAGATCGCGCCACCCGTGTCAGGACCGTCGATCTTGAACACGACCCCGACCCCCGGGGCGAGCCCGCCGGCGTCACCTTCCCCCGGCTGAACGATCTTCACGCGGCTGGCGATGCGCGTCTCGAGCTGTGCGGTCACGGCTGCCACTCCTGTTGGGTGAACGGGTGTGTATCATGAACGCGAGCCCGGAGGCGTGTCAAGATTGGTAAACCGAGACCGTTCACCGAAACCCCGCGCCTACCGCATGCACCGTCGCGCCGAGCACGTCGACGAGACGCGTCGGCGGATCGCCGAGGCGGCGATGCGACTGCACACGACAGTGGGGCCGTCGGGTGCCTCGATCTCATCCATCGCCGAGGCGGCTGGCGTGACCCGCCTGACGGTCTACCGCCACTTCAAGGACCAGGACGAGATCTTCGCCGCGTGCATGGCGCACTGGGCCGCGCTTCACCCCCGACCCGACGCCGCGCGGTGGACGGAGATCGACGGCCTCGAGGCTCGCGCCCGGCGCGCGGTCACGGAGGTCTACGCGTGGTACGCCGAGGTGGCGGAGGAGCTCGCGCCGATCCATCGCGACCTGGCGCACGTGCCCGAGAGCGGTCGGACCGCGATCCGCTCCGGCCCGGCGGCGATGGCCGACATCGTTGCCAGTGCCGCTGCCGATTCGACCCGGCGCCGCGTCCGCGCGGGGGCAGTCCTGGCGTTCACGCTGTCGACCTACCGCCTGCTCGTGCACCAGGAGCGCCTGTCCGGTCCCGAGGCGGTCGAGCTCCAGGTTCGCGCGATCCTCGCGGCGGAGCACGCCACGTAGGACAGCCGATACCGGCGCCGCGCCGTCAGTGGCTGGTCGTGCCCCGATCCGACTCGAGCGTCGGCGGCACGAGCCGCTCCGCGGCGACCCCCGTCACGAGGGCGTACACCCCCTTGTGGAAGACGTCGATCGCCTGCTCCCCGATCGGCCATCTTCGCGGCGGCGCGCCGACGCCGGTCGCGTTCTCGACGGTCTGGTCGGCCGCCAGGCGGAGCACCGCGTAGGTCGCGTGCGCCCGCGGCCCGCGCAATCCCGTGACGGCCCAGACGCCGCGCAGCGCTCCGAGCACCGCGCCGGTCCCCCAGTGCATCGCATGGTTCCATGCGAGCGGGCGCTGCCCGTCGCTCGGATCGCGACCAGCGAGCGTCAGCAGGGCGCGCGCGGGCGTGTACGAGTTCGGGCGACGCGTGACGGCCTGCTCGAGCTTCTCGGTCGCCGTCATCGCCGCGACGCCGACGAGTCCGGCGACCGCGCCGCGGCCGGCGGCTGACAGCAGGGCGCGAGGACGGCTCGTGGCGTGAGGGGTGGTCATCGCGGGCTCCTCCGTTCGCGGGTCGGCTTGTCACGGTGGTCCGAGCGCGGTGACGTCCTCGTCGCCGAACGGCGTCACGCGGAACGCCCGCGTGTCGAAACGGTGTCGCGCGCGTCTCGACGCCGGCTCAGCCGGCGTTGGCAGTGCGGAGCACGGCGTAGGTCGCGTGCGCGCGCGGCCCGCGCAGTCCCGTGACGGCCCAGACGCCGCGCAGCGCTCCGAGCACCGCGCCGGTCCCCCAGTGCATCGCGTGGTTCCATGCGAACGGGCGCTGCCCGTCACTCGGATCGCGACCCGCGAGCGTCAGCAGGGCGCGCGCCGGCGTGTACGAGTTCGGGCGCCGCGTGACGGCCTGCTCGAGCTTCTCGGTCGCCGT
>DATFQL010000271.1:0-6097 GCA_035264305.1 Candidatus Limnocylindrales bacterium
GACGCGGCGAACACCGACGTGCCGATGGTGACGCCCGCGACCACCGCCGCCACGAACGAGACGCCGATCCGCCGCGCCACGATGTCACGGCGGACGCCTCTGCTGCGGGTACGCGGCGAGGTGTGCGCCGCCGGGACCACCGTCATGGCCGCCGCGACGACAGAGGGCTGCCCAGTGTCGCTCGGCTCCCGCGAAGGCGGCGAGGCTGGCGCGCCGATGCGCCGGCGCCACGCGGCTTCCATGACGGTGCTCCTGGCACGCTTGGCCTCGGCGTGGCTCGGGTCGAGCCGCACGCGCGCGTAGCGGTCCAGCTGTCGCTCGAGCGCCTCGCCCGCGCGGGCTTGCAGGTCGGTCATCCGGTCCTCGTTCACCGGGTCGTCCCCGACACCCGGCCCAGCTCGTCGATGTCGGGCGCGATGCCCAGCTCCCTGCGCAGTGCGGCGATCGCCCGGAACTGGAGACCGCGGACGGTTCCCTCCTGACGACCCATGGCGACGGCCGCCTCCTTCGCGGACAGGCCCGCGAAGAACCGGAGCTCGATCGCCTCACGCTGCTCGGGCGTGAGTCTTCGCAGCGCGAACGCCACGCTGTCCATGTCCTGCCGGAGGGCCGCGAGCTCGTCGGGTGCACCGTCGTCGGTGGACTTCTCGACGATGACGTCGAGCGTGATGTGCTCGCGGCGGGTCCGGACGTGATCGATGACGACGTTCCTGGCCAGCCGGAACAGCCAGCCCCCGAAGGGGACGCCTCGCAGCTCATACCGCGGGAGCGCCTCCAGGGCCTTGACGAAGACGAGCTGCGCCAGGTCCTCCGCGTCGCTCGGGCGGCCGACGCGGGCGGCGACATAGCGATGGACCGGCCCGTAGAAGTGGTCGAACACCGCCCCGAAGGCCTCCGGGTCGCCGTCCTTCGCCGCTTCCACGAAGCGCTCGATCGCCTCGTCGTCGACGGTCATAACGATCAGCGTCCCCCCGTGTTAGGGCCCCTCGCCGGCCGGTCGCGCTCGTCAGGAAAGGGGAATCGCGACTCGGTCCGCCCCTCGCCGGAACGTCAGCGCCTCGAACCCGGCGCGCGTCGCGTGACGATACGCCTCCGCGAGGCCGTATGCGAACCACTCCGTCCGGTGGGCATCGCTGCCGATGGTCACGTGTCTGCCGCCAAGCTCGCGGTACCGGGCGACGATCGGCGCGGCCGGGTACGTCTCCCGCGGAAGCTGCCGCAGGCCGGACGCGTTCACCTCGAGCGCCGTCCCCGTCTCGACCAGCGCGGCGAGCACCGGCTCATACAGCTCCGGCGCGCCCGCGAGGTCCGCGGGCATCACGTGGGGCACGAGGTACCGCTTCACGAAGTCGAGGTGGCCGAGCGTGTCGAACAGGCCCGACCGGGCCGCGCCGATGATCTCGTCGAAGTACGGCGCGATGATGTCCGGGAGGCTCCGGCCGGTCACGAACGATGCGACGTTGGCGGCCTTGTACGGCGACGTCGCGCTGATGTGCACCGAGCCGATGACGTAGTCGTGCGGGTGCCGGTGGAGCCACGCGGCGATCTCGCCCTCGTACGCGCGCTCGTAGGTGACCTCGACGCCGAACCGGATCGCAAGCCCGCGATCTGCCCAACGAGCGGCAGCCTCGCGGACGTCACGCTCCCGATCCTCGAACGAGGCAAACCCGTAGGCCGGCATGGACGGGTCGAAGTCGACGTGATCCGTGATCGCGAGCTCGGCAATGCCACGCTCCACCGCGAGGGCGCAGTACGCCTCGAGCATCGCGTTCGCGTCCGGTGACCGGACCGTGTGGAGGTGAGAGTCGAGCGGCAGGTCTCGCGAGTCGTCCAGCCCGGCCGCCAGCCCGGCCCTGAAGACGTCGCGCTCGACGTCGGCCCGCTGCCGGGTGTCGGCCGGGTCGGGGTGCGCGAACGGGGGGACGCTCACCCGTCGATGACGCCGAGCTCGTGGCCGACCGTATCGAACGCCTCGAGCGCGCGGTCGAGCAGCTCGTCGGTGTGGGCCGCGGTCACGATCGTGCGGATCCGCGCGCGGTCGAGCGCCACGGTCGGAAACACGACCGACGTCGCGAAGACGCCTTCGTCGACCAAGCGGTTCGAGAACCGGATCGTCAGCTCCGAATCGCCGAGGATGACGGGCGTGATCGGCGTGTCGCTGCGGCCGATGTCGAACCCGAGCCGGCCGAGCTCCGCCTTGAACCGGCGGGTGTTCGCCCACAGCCGTTCGTGCAGCTCGGGCTCGTCCTGCATGATCCGGATCGCCTCGATGCACGCGGCGGCAACGGCAGGGGGATGGCTCGTCGAGAACAGGAACGGCCGTGCCCGCTGGATGAGGATCTCGCGGAGGGCGCGTGATCCGGCGACGTACCCGCCGAGCACCCCGACGGCCTTGCTGAGCGTCCCGACCTGGATCGCGACCCGGCCGTGCAGCCCGAAGTGATCCACGGTGCCCCGTCCCGCCTCGCCGAGGACGCCGCTTGCGTGCGCGTCGTCGACCATCACCGCCGCGCCGAATGCCTCTGCCGCCTCGACGATTCCCCCCAGCGGTGCGATGTCGCCGTCCATGGAGAACACGCCGTCCGTCACGACGAGGATGAGGCGGTATGGCGCGCCTTCGCCGTCGTGACCCTCGGTTGTCGCCCGCTCCAGGACCTCCCGCAGGTGCGCCACGTCGGCATGTCGGAAGATCTTCCGTGGCGCCTTCGACAGCCGCATGCCGTCGATGATCGAGGCGTGATTGAGCTCGTCGGAGACGATGACGTCGGTCTCGCCGGTGATCGTCGGGATGACGCCCGTGTTGGCCGCGAACCCGGACTGGAACGTGAGGACGGCCTGGGTGTGCTTGAACTCGGCGAGGTCCGCCTCGAGCTCCTCGTGGAGGGTCATCGTCCCCGCGATGGTGCGGACGGCGCCCGAGCCGGCCCCGAACCGATCCACCGCCTCGAGCGCCGCCCGCTTCATGCGGGGGTGGTGGGTGAGCCCGAGGTAGTCGTTCGAGGACAGGCTGATGAGGCGGCGGTCGTCGATCGAGACGATGGGACCCTGCGCCGACGACATCACGCGCAACGGCCGGTACAGGTTGCGCTCGCGGAGCGCGGCGAGCTCCTCGTCGAGGAAGGCGAGCGGGTTGGGGCGCGCGGCGGTTCCCATCGTCAGCTCCTCGTCGATCGTGCCGTCACCCGGGCAGCCCCGTCCAGTCAAGGATGACCTTGCCGGAGTCGCCCGAGCGGGCCGTGGCGAACGCCTCCTCGAAGCGATCGGCGGTGAAGCGATGCGTGATCGCGGGCGTGATGTCGAGGCCCGACTGGAGCATCACCGACATCTTGTACCAGGTCTCGTACATCTCCCGTCCGTAGATGCCCTTCAGCGTCAGCATCTTGAACACGATCGCATTGACATCGAGGGTGATCTCCTCGGTGGGGATGCCGAGGACGGCAATGCCGCCGCCGTGCGCCATGGATGCGAGTGCGGCGCGGAGGGCCGTGGCGTTGCCCGACATCTCGAGGGCGACGTCGAAGCCTTCGACCATGCCCAGTTCGGTCGCGACGTCCCCGAGGTCGCGCTCGCGGGGGTCGACGGCAACCGTCGCGCCCATTCGCTCCGCGAGCGCCCGTCGGACGGGGTTGGGCTCCGACACGACAATGTGGCGCGCCCCGGCATGCCGCACCACGGCGGTCGCCATCAGCCCGATCGGTCCTGCGCCGGAGACGAGCACGTCCTCGCCCAGCACCGGGAACGCGAGCGCCGTGTGCACGGCGTTGCCGAACGGGTCGAAGATCGCCGCGACGTCCTCGGGGATGCCCGGCCAGTGGTGCCACACGTTCGTCATCGGCAGCACGACGTACTCTGCGAATGCCCCGTCGCGGTTCACGCCGAGCCCATCGGTGTGCGGGCACAGGTGGCCGCGGCCCGCGAGACAATGGCGGCACAGGCCGCACGTCACGTGGCCCTCGCCGGACACGATGTCGCCGCGCGCCACGCTCGAGACGTTGCTGCCGACCTCGATGACCTCGCCGACGAACTCGTGCCCCACCACGAGCGGCGGCCGGATCGTCCGGGCCGCCCACCGATCCCACGATTCGATGTGCAGGTCGGTGCCGCAGATGCCCGTCTTGCGGACCCGGATCAGGACGTCGTTGATGCCCGGAACGGGGTCTGCGACGCGCTCGAGCGTGAGCCCGGGTCCGGCGTCGGTCTTCACGAGCGCGAGCATTGCGCCTCTTCCGCGTGTGCCGGCCGTCCGGCGCCGTCAGCCGTCCGAGCGGGGATCGTTGGTCCAGTCGACGATTGCATTCTCCACCGCGCCGATGCCCTCGATCTCGCATCGGACGCGATCACCGGGCTCCAGGAACACCGGCGGGTCCCGGAACACGCCGACCCCCGCGGGCGTGCCGGTGATCACGAGGTCGCCGGGCTCGAGGGTGATCTGCTGCGAGATGTAGCTGATCAGTTGCGGCACCGTGAACAGCATGTCCGACGTGTTGCCGTCCTGCATCAGCACCGGCTCCCCGCCGCCCGCGGGGATCCTCCAGCTGCGAAGGGCGAGCCCGACGGCGGGGTCGACCTCGTCGGGTGTGACGAACACGGGCCCGATCGGGAGGAACGTGTCGCTGCCCTTCGCCCGCAGCCACTGGCCGTCGCCCTTCTCGCCCTTGCGCAGGGCCGGCGGGCTGCCCTGCCAGTCGCGGGCGCTGATGTCGTTTGCGACGACGTAGCCGGCGACGTGTCCGACCGCGTTCGACTCCGCAACGCGCCGCGCCCGACGGCCGATCACGACGCCCAGCTCGACCTCGAGATCGAGCCCCCGCGTCCCGGGCGGCCGCACGATCGCGTCGCCGTCTCCGACGACCGCGTTGCTGAACTTCGCGAACAGCAGCGGCCGGTCGGGCACCACGCCGCGCCCGCCCTCGGCCACGTGGTCGCCGTAATTGAGGCCCACGCACACGATCTTGCCGGGCGCGTCCAGCACCGGGCGAGGTCGCCGGCTGTCGACGGGCAGGACCTTTGCTCCGGCTCTGAGCGCCTTCTGGGTCGCCGCGCCCACCTGGTGCAGCCAGTCGTCGACGTGGCGGATCTGATACCCGACGTCCGCATAGGTGAACACGGAGCTGCGCTTCGAGCCGAGCCCGCCGCGCTTCTCCAGCTGCGCCGCGGTCAGCAGGCCGCCGCGCGCGAGCACGCCGAACCGGGCGTCACCGGACCGGTCCTCGTATGCGTACAGGCGCATCGTCGGCTAGCTCGCCGACGGGCTGGGGCTGGCCTCCGTCGGCGTGCTCGGGCTCGCCTCCGTCGCGGCGCTCGGGCTGGCGGCCGCGGACGGGCTGGGGCTGGCCGCCGCCGACGCGCCCGGGCTGGCCTCGGTCGACGCGCCCGGCTGGGGGCTCGGCGGGTTGCACTGCGGCTCGGGCGGGCTGATCCACTGCCCGTCGTCCGTCACCCGCTCGGCGTAGCGCAGGAAGAAGTCGTAGATCTGCTGCGCCTCGAGCGTGTCCAGGTAGAGCACGCGGTTCCACACCAGCGCCGCGTACTTCGTCGGCATCTGCTCGAACCTCGCCACCACGGGCCCGATCACGCCCGCCGGGATCTGACACACCGCGCTGGTGGGGAACCCGGCGCTGAGGTCCTGGAGCTGTTGGAGCGACGCCGCGTCGCAGGCGCCGCGGTCGCACGAGTAGAGCAGCACCAGGCCGCCGTGCTCGAGGTTGTGCACCCAGCCGTTCGGGACGCTCGTGTCGTCGGGACCGTAGACGCGGGGCGTCAGGGGGCCGAAGCCGCTCCGGTTGACGTGCTTCCCCGACGCTGGCGGGCACACGGGGTACGTGATCTGATCGCCGGCACCCACGTGCGTGTTGCCCATGTCGGGCTGCACCTGCCCCAGCTCGCCCTCGACGGGCTGCTGCACCGTGTCGATCGTCGTGCACGCATAGGTGGGCGCGGACGCGGCCGTGAACACGAACGCGCTGACGGCCACCACGACCGCGATGACGGCGGCCGCGATGATCGGCGTCCGGAAGCGCTCGAAGGTGGAGGGCTCGTCGTAGCGACGGCGCGGCGTCTCGCGGCGTCCTGCCCGTGACGAGCCCGTGGGGCTCGT
>DATFQL010000272.1:0-4575 GCA_035264305.1 Candidatus Limnocylindrales bacterium
GCGTTCAACGTCGGCAAGGAGTACGAGCGCAACGGCGAGCGGTACCAGCTGCTGCGCTGGGCACAGACCGCGTTCCGCGACCTGCGCGTCGTCCCACCCGGGACGGGGATCATCCACCAGGTCAACCTCGAGTACCTCGCAACGGTCGTGAGCGACCGCGCCGACGAGGCGGGCCGCGTCGCCTATCCCGACACACTCGTGGGGACCGACTCCCATACGACGATGATCAACGGGCTGGGCGTCCTCGGGTATGGCGTCGGTGGGATCGAGGCCGAAGCCGTGCTCCTCGGGCAGCCGCTGTACCAGCCGATGCCCCGGATCGTCGGCGTGCGGCTCACGGGCGACCTGCCCAGGACGACGACCGCCACGGACCTCGTGCTCGTCATCACGGAGATGCTGCGGCGGTTCGGTGTCGTCGGGGCATTCGTCGAGTTCACCGGGGACGGGCTCGCCGGCCTGTCGCTCGCCGACCGGGCGACGATCTCGAACATGAGTCCCGAGTTCGGCGCGACATGCACGCTGTTTCCGATCGACGACGAGACGCTCACCTACCTCCGCCTCACGGGGCGCCCGGCGTCGCGCGTCGACCTCGTCGAACGCTACGCCAAGGCGCAGGGCCTGTGGCGCGAGCCGGGCGAGGGTCGCGAGTTCGACGCGCTGCTCGAGCTCGACCTCGCCACCGTCGAGCCGTCGCTCGCCGGGCCTCGACGCCCGCAGGACCGGGTCGCGCTGTCGGGACTGGCCGAAAACTTCCGCGCCGCGTATCCGGCCGCAACCGGCGAACGCCCGAGGACGATCGAGGCGGGCGGACGGGCGGTGGACATCAACCATGGGTCGGTCGCGATCGCGGCGATCACCTCGTGCACGAACACCTCGAACCCGACGGTGATGGTGGGTGCCGGCCTGCTGGCGCGGAACGCCGTCGAGAAGGGCCTCAGCGTGAGCCCCGTCGTCAAGACGTCGCTCGCACCCGGGTCCAAGGCGGTCACCGCGTATCTCGATCGCGCCGGGCTCATGCAGCCGCTCGAGGCGCTCGGGTTCGCCCTCGCCGGGTACGGGTGCACCACGTGCATCGGAAACTCCGGCCCCCTCGACGAGCCGATCGCCAAGGTCGTGGAGGAGGACGAGCTCGTCGTCGCGGCCGTGCTCTCGGGCAACCGCAACTTCGAGGGCCGCATCCACCCGCTGGTTCGCGCCTCCTATCTCGCCTCGCCGCCGCTCGTCGTCGCGTTCGCGCTCGCGGGACGGGTCGACATCGACCTCACGACCGAGCCGCTGGGCACCGGCCGCGACGGGCGACCGGTGATGCTCGCCGACATCTGGCCGACACCCGACGAGGTCCGCGGCGTGGTCGCCGGGGCCGTCGACGCCGGGCTGTTCCGCACGACGTACGCGTCAGTGTTCGAGGGCGACGACCGGTGGCGAGCGTTGCCGATCCCGACGGGCGACCGCTACGCCTGGGACCCCGACTCGACGTACATCGCCAACCCGCCGTTCTTCGCCGGTCTCACCACCGAGCCGGCACCGCTCCGCGACATCGAGGGCGCGCGCGTCCTCGCGGTCCTCGGTGACTCGGTGACGACCGACCACATCAGCCCGGCGGGGTCGATCGCGGCGTCGTCGCCTGCTGGCCAGTGGCTGCAGGCACAAAGCGTGTCACCGCTCGACTTCAACTCCTACGGCGCCCGCCGCGGGCACCACGAGGTGATGATGCGCGGGACGTTCGGGAACATCCGGCTCCGCAACCGGCTCGTCGAGGGCAGGGAGGGCCCGTACACGCTGCACCTCCCCGGGGGCGACGAGACGTTCATCTACGACGCGGCGATGCGCTACCGGGACGAGAGTGTTCCGCTGCTCGTCCTCGCGGGCAAGGAGTACGGCTCGGGCTCGTCCCGCGACTGGGCCGCGAAGGGAACGACGCTGCTCGGGATCCGTGCCGTGATCGCCGAGACGTACGAGCGGATCCACCGCTCGAACCTCGTCGGAATGGGCGTCCTGCCGCTCCAGTTCCTCGACGGCCAGAGCGTCGAATCGCTGGGCCTCACCGGCCGCGAGTCGTTCACGCTCACCGGGCTCAGTGAGCTCCAGCCGCGGCAGGTCGTGACGATCATCGCGAGGTCGGACGAGGACGGCGGCGAGCGACGGTTCCAGGCCATCGCGCGGCTCGACGGACCGATCGAGGTCGACTACCTGCGCCAGGGCGGGATCCTGCCGGCAGTCCTCCGCAGGCTCGCCGCGTCCTGAGGGCGCGGGATACGCGAAGCCCCCGGCCGGTGGCCAGGGGCTTCGACGCATGATCCCCCGTGCGACCCGGGGAGGAGACCGAGTCGCCGGGGGTGGGTCCTTCACGGGTTCGACGCGACGACCCGGGAGGCTGTGACGGCCTCGGCGCGCATCGGACGACACTTCGCGACCGATACTTGCCGACGTGGAGTCCCCGCCCGTCTACGCGATCACCGGCCAGGTGTCGGCTGGCAAGTCGACGCTCGCCCGCGCGCTTCTCGCCCGGCACGCGCTCGGCGTGCACGTCGACGTCGACGCGCTTCGCGAGATGGTCACCAGCGGCCTCGCCGGTCCCCTCGACTGGACGCCCGAGACGAGCCGCCAGTTCGACCTCGCGCTACGGGCGGCCGCCGCGATCGCGGCTGTCTATCGGGGCGCGGCCTTCGCCGTGGCGATCGAGGGCTCGGTCGACCCGCTCGCGGCTGACCGGCACCTCGACGAAGCCGGACTCCGCGAGGCCGTCGTCGGCGTCGTGCTCCATCCGCCCCTCGATGTCGCGCTGCGCCGCAACGCCGAGCGCACGACCAAGGGGTTCGACACGGCGATCCTCGACGAGGTCATCCGGCGGCTCGACGGGGACCTGCGCGCGGAGGCGGTGCCCGCGGGCTGGATCAGGCTCGACAACGGCGGCGAGGACGTCGACGCGACGGTCGAACGGGTGCGGGCGTCCGCGGGGCTCCCCGCGAGGGCGACATGACGAGGACGGGCGCTCCGAGGCGACGGCGCTCGCGTTTGCGACGCGGCAATCACTGTCGCCGTGGACCATCGGCGTGGTGGGCGATACTGGGCTCGAACCAGTGACCTCACGGATGTGAACCGTGCGCTCTGACCAACTGAGCTAATCGCCCGAGGCTGCGCATTCTAGCGCGCCTCGCCTGCGTCAGAGCTTGAGGCCCGGCCAGCGCTCGAGGATGCGCTCGGGATCGATGCCCTCGATGACGACGAGCTTGGTTCGGCTCGCCGCGCCGGCGATGAGCCGGACGTCGCGCTTCGGAATGTCGAGCTCCGTGGCGAGGAGCCGAAGGAGCGCCTGGTTGGCAGCTCCCTCGATCGCGGGCGCCGCGACCCGGGCACGCAGCATCCCGTCGGTCACACCCTCGACGGAGTCGGCTCCTCCACGGGGCGTCAGACGGACGGCGAAGCGGACGTCGGTATGACTCAGGACGGCCTCAGAGGAAGACACGCATGACGGCGCCGAGGACGAGCAGCACGATCAGGCCCGAGAAGTCGACCATCCCCGTCTGGGGGAGCATCCGGCGGATCGGGGCGAGCAGCCATTCCGTCATCGACACGAGGAACGAGGCCGCCGAGGTCCGACCCGTCGGGTCGACCCAGCTCAGGATCAGCCGGGCGAAGATCAGCAGCCACAGCACGAGCGCGATGCCGCCGACCGTCGCCTGCACCAGGGCTCCCATGACCCGAGTCTACCAGCGCCTGCCCGAGAAGCCGGACGAGGCAGCGATCCGCCGACCGGCCGTACCGGCGCATTCAGGCACGCGGCGCCGGCCGCTCGCCGAACAGGGCGCGGCCGACGCGGACGATCGTCGCGCCCTCCTCGACCGCCACCTCGTAGTCAGCCGTCATCCCCATCGAGAGCTCGGGGCCGAGTCGAGTGTCGCGCGCCCGGAGCCGCGTCGCGAGGTCGCGCAGGGCCCCAAACGTCGGCCTCGCCGACTCGGGGTCCGCCACGAGCGTGCCGATCGTCATCAGGCCGTCGACGCGCAGGTGCTCGAGGTCGAGCAGCTCGTCCAGCACCGCGTCGACCGCATCGGGCGCGAAGCCGGCCTTCGCCGGATCGTCGGCAACGTTCACCTGGAGCAGCACCGGGAACGCGGTGCCCGCGGAGTTCTCCGCCACGATGCGGTCGAGCCGCCGGGCGAGGTCGAGCGAATCGACCGACTGGATCACGTCGACGGTCTCGAGCGCCCGACGCGCCTTGTTCGCCTGCAGCGGCCCGATGAGATGCCACGTGCCGCCGTGCGTGCCGGTCACCTTGACCACCGCTTCCTGCACCCGGTTCTCGCCGAGGACGGTCACGCCCGCGTCGATCGCTGCCTGGACCACATCGGGCGGCTGGGTCTTCGACACACCGACGAGCGTCACGGTCTCCGGATCACGCCCAGCGCGCGTCGCGGCCGCGGCGATCCGCCCGAGCACCTCGTCGCGCGCGCGCGCGAACGCACCAACGGGGTCGAGGTTCATCTCCGGGTGGATGATCAGGCCCGGAACGACTCCGGGCCGTGCATCGGCCTAGCGACGGCGCAGGAACGAGGGGATCTCGAGGTCGTCCGC
>DATFQL010000273.1:0-8518 GCA_035264305.1 Candidatus Limnocylindrales bacterium
GGATCGAGGCGGCCGCCTGGGACACCGGCGACTGGCTGCATGTCGGGCTGTACACGACCTATCCGGACGACGCGGTCCTCCTGTTCACCGGGTCACCCGCCGACGGCGAGGCAATCGCCGTCGTGCACGCCCGTGGCGGTCACGTCGTCGCGGTAGGCGAGCGGCATCCGGATGCGGACGTTCACGTCCCGCTGCCCGAGCCGGCGCTCGAGGACCCGGCGATCCGGTCCCTCGTCCAGCCGGCGGTCGCGGACCTGCTCGCCGTCGAGCTGTGGCGGCGAACGGCGGCGAGGACGGTCCGCGAGGCGCCGGCCGAGGCCTGACCCGGCGCGTGCCTCAGGCCGTCGCGGACATTCGCGCCGCCGGTTCGTCAGATCCCGCGACCGCCGGGCGTGCCGCGCGCGGATTGGCGCAGCAGTCGCGCGGGCAGCGATCGGGCCACGCGCCCGCTGGCCCGGCCGGCCGGAGCGCGAGCGGCACGTCGCGCACCCGTTCCTCGATGAGGCCGACGAGCGCCTCGACGAACGCGGGATGGGTCCCCGGCGTCGGGACGCGCTGCAGCAGCAGGCCCAGCTCCTGGGCGGTCTCGACCGCCTCGTGGTCCAGATCCCAGACGACCTCGACGTGGTCGCTGACGAACCCGATCGGAACGACGATCACCGCTTCCGCGCCGTCCGCACGGGCGTCGCGAAGCGCGTCGTTGATGTCCGGCTCGAGCCACGGAACGTGCGGGGCGCCGCTCCGCGACTGGTACACGAGCTGGACGGGGGGCGTCGCGAGGCCCCGAGCGCGCAGGCCGTCGAGGAGCGCGCCGATGACTGCGGTGTGCTGCGCGACATACGCGCCGCCTCGCCCCGTCCTGACGGTACCTGGCGGCCCCGACGCCTCGGCCATGGCGAGCGGGATCGAATGGGTGGTGCACAGGATCCGGACCGCCTCGAACTGGACCCCCGACGCGGCGAGCCCGCCGAGCGACCGCGCGACGCCGTCGACGAACGGCTCGACGAAGCCCGGGTGGTCGAAGTACAGCCGGACCTTGTCGACCTCGAGGTCGCGGAGGCCCGTCTCGGCGATCGCCGTGGCCAGGTCCTCCCGGTACTGCCGGCAGCCCGAGTACGAGGCGTACGCGGCCGTGGTGATCGCCAGCACGCGCCCGGCGCCGGCCGCGTGCAGCTCGCGGAGCGTGTCGGCGATGAACGGCGGGGAGTTGCGGTTGCCCCACGCCAACGGGAGATCGATCCCCCTGCGGTCGAGCGCCGGACGAAGCGCCGCGAGCAGCCCGCGGTTCTGCGCGTTGATCGGGCTCACCCCGCCCAGCGCCTGGTAGTGGTGGGACACGGCCTCGAGGCGATCGCGAGGCACGCCCCGGCCATGCGTGACGCGCTCCAGGAACGGCATGACCTCGTCCGGTCCTTCGGGCCCGCCGAACGAGACGAGCAGCAACGCGTCGTATCCCCTCACCCCAGGACCTCGACTGCGCCGGCGGCATCGACCCGACGGCCGGTGTAGAACGGCGTCTCCTCGCGGACGTGGCGTCGCGCGCCCGTCGAGCGGAGGTGGCGCATCAGGTCGACGAGGTCGTGCAGCTCGTCCGCCTCGAGCGCGAGGATCCACTCGTAGTCGTTGAGGGCGAAGGCGGCGACGGTGTTCGCCTGGACACGCGGGTACTCGCGGCCCGCGAGGCCGTGCTCGCGGAGCAGCTCGCGGCGCTCGTCCTCGGGCAGCAGGTACCAGTCGTACGAGCGCACGAACGGGTAGACGCACAGCCAGCCGAGCGGCTCGGAGCCACTCATGAACGACGGCACGTGGTCGCGGCTGAACTCTGCGGGGCGATGGGTACCGAGCAGCGAGAACGTGAGGAGGGTCGCGGCGCCGGCCGCGGTGCGACGGAACCCACGCAGCGCTGACTGGAGGGCGTCGGCGCTCGGGCCATGGAGCCAGACCATCAGGTCAGCGTCCGCGCGCAGGCCCGAGACGTCGTACAGGCCGCGGACGACCACGTCGGACTCCGCGAGCGCGTCGGCCCAGCGCTCGAGCTCCGCGGCAGCGCCCGGAGGAGGCGGGTCGCCGCGCCGAGCGTAGATCGCCCACACGGCGTACCTGACCGCGGTGGGGAGGTCGGCCTCGGAGCTGGCGACGGGGGCGGTCTGCGTCACGCGCGTTCCTCGACGGGGTGGGGGAGAAATATGCGGCGGAAGCGTACCGCGAGCACCGCCCAGATTTGCCTACGTTTGCGGCGTGTGCGGGCAGGAGCGTCGAAATCCGCCCGGGAGGGCACCGGGGTCCGGTCGTTCCGATCGTCGTCGTGCGCACGAGCCGGTCCTCGGGTAGGATCGTGGGACGCGCTCCCCGTTGCCTAGATTTCTCCAGTTTCTTCGCATCTCCGCCGTCCCGCCTCGTCCATCGGGAGCCCCACGTGGCCGACGCCATCGCCATCGATCCGAACCGAGTCCCCGAGTCCGACTCGCCTCACGCGCCGTCGTCCGGGCGCCGGACATCGGGCGCGACAAGCGATCCGATCGCGGCCGCCGGCGTCGTGGCCGTCGTCGCCCACGCCAGGGCCGTTCCGAGCGACGCACGCGAGGCGTTCGCCGACGCGGCCGCGGTCCTCGCGGCGGACCCGCGCGCAATCCTGCTGCGCACGTGCCACAGGGTCGAGCTCTACGCCGTCGACGACCGCGGAGCCGATGACGACCGGCTCGCTCTGCCGGCGGCGCCTGAAGGCGCTCGCCGCCTGGAGGGGGCTGCAGCGGCACGCCACCTGTTCGCAGTCGCAGCCGGCCACGACAGCGTCGTCGTGGGCGAGGACCAGATTCTTCACCAGCTCCGTGAATGCCTGTCCGAGCGGCGCCTGCCGGCCGCTGAGCGCTGCCCCGTCGACCCCGGGTCGCATCGGGCCGGGGCTCCCGGGTTGCATCCCGTGCTGGAGCGGCTGTTCCAGGTCGCCCTCCATCTCGGGCGCGAGACGAGGTCGTGGCGCGAGGGCCCGCCTCGGTCGCTCGCGGACGTCGCCCTCGACCGGATCGTGGCGGCAACCGGCCAGCTCGACGGACGGCGACTGCTCGTGGTGGGGGCGGGGTCGATGGCGCGCCTCACGGCGCTCGCCGCATCCCGCCGCGGCGCGTCCGTCCTCGTCTCGAACCGGAGCGCCGATCGAGCGGCCGCGCTCGCGCACGACGCGAGCGGGCAGACGGCCGCGTTCGGTCCGTCGGCTGCGCTTCCGGTGTGCGATGCCGTGGTGCTTGCGATCGGGGCGCTGTGGCCGCTCTCCGCCGCCGCTCGCGGCGCGCTCCTCGCCGGGTCGCAGCCGGTCGTCGACCTGTCGTCCCCACCGGCGCTCGACCCCGCGACGCGGGCCGCGCTCGGCACTCGCTACACGTCGGTCGACGACATGGCCCGCGGTCCCGAACCGGCCGTGCCCAGCCGGACCCACCGGAGGTTCGAGCGGGCGCTCGACGGCGCCGAGGCCGGGTTCGCGCGATGGACGCTGGCGCGCGCCGCGGTGCCGGCGATCCGTGCCCTCACCGACCAGGCCGAGGCGCGGCGCGCCGAGGAGCTCGATCGGCTCTTCCGGCGCACCGACCTCACGGGCGTCGAACGCGACCTCGTCGTCCAGATGAGCCAGCGGCTGGTCGCCGGTCTGCTCCATGCGCCGCTGGCGCGGCTCCGCGACGACGACACAGGCGAGCTCGAGCAGGCCGCGCGGGAGCTGTTCGCCCTGTGAGCGTGACGGTCGCGTGACCCGGACGCTGCGCATCGGCACCCGGGGCAGCCCCCTGGCGCTCGTCCAGGCCGGCTGGGTCGCCGCGCGCCTCGCGGAGCACCAGATCCCGACCGAGCTCGTGGTCATCCGCACCGAGGGGGACGACCGGCCCGTCGACACGGCGTGGGGCGAGGGTGCGTTCGTCGGGCGGATCGTCGCCGCACTCCTCGAGCGCGCGGTGGACCTCGCGGTCCACTCCGCGAAGGACGTCCCCACCGACGAGGCACCGGGGCTGGTCATCGCCGCCTACCCGCGGCGCGAGGACCCGCGAGACGCCCTCGTGTGCCGTGTCCGCGGCACGACTGTCGCCACGCTGCCGGGCGGTGCACGCGTGGGGACGGACAGCCCGCGGCGGGTCGCGTTCCTCAGGGCAGTGCGACCGGATCTCCAGCTGCATGCGCTCCACGGGAACGTCGACACCCGGCTCGCGAAGCTCGATCGGGGCGACTCGGACGCGCTCGTGCTCGCGGTCGCCGGGCTCGCGCGGCTCGGGCGCGCCGATCGCATCGACGAGATCCTGCCGGCGGGCCTGGTCACGCCGGCCCCCGGCCAGGGGAGCCTGGCGCTGCAGGTGCGAGCGGACGATGCCGAGGCCATCGACGCGGTCCGCGTGCTGGACGACACGGCGACGCGAGTCGCGGTCCAGGCCGAGCGTGCGCTGCTCAACGGGACCGGTGGCGGCTGTCGCTCGCCGATCGGGGCACTCGGCCGGGTCACCGACGACGGAATCCTCGAGCTCGTCGCGGCCGCGGAACGGTCCTGGATCCCGGCACCCGCGGCGGCGCTCGCGTCGACGGTCACGCCGATCATCCGGTTCCGCGGGCGCGCGGCCGTCGATGGCCGCGCGGCGCTCGCCTCGCGACTCGCCCGGCGGATCGTGACCCTCCGGGATCGGCCCCGGGTCCTGACGCTCCGCGCGGCGGCGCAGGCCGACGCGCTGCTCGCCGCGCTCGAGGCCGCCGGTGTGGACGCGGCCAACGTCCCGGCGATCGAGATCCTCACCGAGCCAGCCGGGGGGGCTCTTGACGCAGCGCTCGCGGCCGCCGAGCCCGGCCAACGGATCGTGCTGACGAGCGCGAACGGGGCGCGGGCCGTGGTCGAGGGGCTCGAACGGCTGACGATCCCGGCCGGCCGCCATGCGTGGGCAGCGACGGGGGATGCGACTCGAGCCGTCCTCGCGGCGGCGGGCGCCGACGACGTGTTCGTGCCGACAGAGGCCAACGGCGCGAGCCTGGCGGCGGAGCTGCCCCTGGAGCCGGGCGACCCGATCCTCCTCGCGCGCGGCGACATCGCCGATCCCGCGCTGCCCGAGACGCTGCGAAGCCGCGGGGCGACGGTGACGGAGGTCGTCGCCTACCGAACGGTCGAGGGCCCGGTCGCCTCGCGTCCACTGCTCGCCGCTGCCCTGGACGACGGCCCGGTTGACGCGTTGGTCGTCAGCAGCGGGTCGGCGGCCCGGGGACTCCTCACGCTCGCTGCCGACGACGTGACGGCAGCGCGCCTTCGAGCCATTCCCGTGATCGCCATCGGCCAGCCGTCGACGGCGGTCGCGCGCACAGCGGGCTTCGCCACCGTGATCACCGCGCCGTCACCCGAACCTCGCGCGCTCGCCGGATTCGTCGCGGCGTCGCTTGGCGCGGCCGCCGCCGCGAACGCCGCCCCGGACGCCGACACCGCCACGACCTTCACCCCCAGCGCCGTCCCCGCCGGAGGATCCCGATGAGCACGACCCTCGACCGCCTCGGCGTCGCGCCCGACAACGCCGCGGGCCTCGACCACGGCAAGGACGCGGGCGTCGCGGCGGATCCCGCGCACAGGCTCCGCAGGACGCGGCGAACCGAGACGCTCCGGGCGTTCGTCCGCGAGACCCGGATCCACCCGCGCCAGCTCGTCGCGCCGCTGTTCGTGTTTCCGGGCGCGGGCCGTCGCGAACCGGTCGGCTCCATGCCCGGCGTCGAGCGCGTCACGCCCGACGAGGCCCTCGCCGACGCGCGGCGCCTGCAGTCGCTGGGCATCGGCGGCGTGATCCTGTTCGGCCTGCCCGCCGAGAAGGACGAGATCGGCACCGGGGGCTGGATCCGCGACGGCATCGTGCAGGAGACGCTCCGCCGGTTCCGCGACGCCGACCTCGACCTCGTCCTCATCGCCGACACCTGCCTGTGCGAGTACACCGACCACGGCCATTGCGGCCCGCTGCTCGCGGACGGGCGAGTGGACAACGACGCGACGATCGAGCTGTATGCGAGGACCGCCGCGAGCCAGGCGGAGGCCGGCGCGGAGATCGTCGCGCCGTCGGGGATGATGGACGGCCAGGTGCGGGCGATTCGCGAGGGCCTCGACGCGACCGGCGCGACGGACACGGCGATCATGGCGTACGCGGCGAAGACGGCGAGCGCGTTCTACGGCCCGTTCCGGGACGCCGCGGGATCCACACCGTCGTTCGGTGACCGCCGCGGGTACCAGATGGACCCGGCGAACGGGCGCGAGTCCATGCGCGAGATGCAGGTGGACGTCGACGAGGGCGCCGACATGCTCCTGATCAAGCCCGCCCTGCCGCAGCTCGACATCCTCGCGGCCGCTCGCGCGCGGTTCGACCTGCCGATCGGGGCGTACCAGGTGAGCGGCGAGTACGCCTCGATCGAGGCCGCGGCACGCAACGGCTGGCTCGACCGCCGCCGGGCTCTCACCGAGTCGACCACCGCGATCCTCCGCGCCGGTGCGGGCTTCGTCATCACGTACGCGGCCGCGGACCTCGCCACGTGGTCACTGGAAGGCTCGGCATGACGCTCGACGTTGCCACCGGACGCCAGTCGGATCTTCGCCGTCGGGCCGAGCAGCTCTTCCCGGGCGGCGTGAACAGCCCCGTGCGGGCGTTCGGGTCCGTCGGCCGGCCGCCGCTCGTCCTGTCGGCCGGTGACGGCCCTCGGGTCCGTGACGCCGACGGCGCCTGGTACCTCGACTACATCGGAGCCTGGGGCCCGGCGATCCTCGGCCACGGACACCCCGACGCCGTCGAGGCGGTGCGCGACGCGGCGTGCGACGGGTTCGCCCTCGGCGCGACGTCACCGCGCGAGGTGGAGCTCGGCGAGCGGATCCGGGACGCCGTGCCATCGGTCGAGCGGCTGCGGTTCACGTCGTCGGGTACCGAGGCCGTGATGAGCGCGCTCCGTCTCGCGCGCGGCGCGACCGGACGCGACCTCGTCGTGAAGTTCGGCGGCGGGTACCACGGGCACGGCGACAGCATGCTCGTCGAGGCCGGTTCCGGGCTCGCCACGCTCGGGATGCCGGGGTCCGCGGGCGTGACGGAGGCAGCCGCGCGCGACACGATCGTGCTGCCGTACAACGACCTCGTCGCGGTCTCCGAGGCGTTCGGCAGGCACGCTGCCGCCGTCGCGGCGGTCATCGTCGAGCCCGTCGCGGCCAACGTCGGGGTCGTCCCACCTGCGCCCGGGTTCCTGGAGCACCTCCGCGACGTGACCGCGGCCAGCGGCGCGGTCCTGATCTTCGACGAGGTGATCACCGGGTTTCGCGTCGCCCGCGGCGGGGCGCAGGGTCGGTACGGCGTGATGCCGGACCTGACCACGCTGGGCAAGATCATCGGCGGCGGGATGCCCGTCGGCGCGTACGGCGGCCGGGCGGACCTGATGCGGCACGTGGCTCCCGAGGGAGGCGTGTACCAGGCCGGGACGTTGTCGGGGCACCCGCTCACGATGGCGGCCGGTGTCGCCACTCTCGACCGCCTCACGCCGGACGTGTACGAGCGGCTGGACGCCACCGGGACGGCGCTCGAGGCCGGCCTCCGGGCTGCGGCCGACGAGGCCGGTCGCGAGATCTCGATCAACCGGGTCGGCTCGTTGCTGACCGTGTTCTTCCGGCCCCAGGCGCCGGTGAACGGAGCCGAGGCGCTCACCGCCGACCGCGATGCCTATGCGCGGTTCTTCGGCGGGATGCTCGACGAGGGGATCCTGCTCCCGCCCTCCCAGTTCGAGGCCTGGTTCGTCGGCGCCGCGCACGGCGACGCCGAGGTGGCCGAGACAATCGCCGCGGCACGACGGGCGTTCGCGGCGTGAGCGCGGTCACGCCCACGGGCACGACTTCGGCAGCCGAGCGCCCGGGCGTCGCCCCGCGTCCCGATGCCCGCTACCTGCGCGCCGCGCGCGGCCTGGCGGTCGACACGACGCCCGTGTGGTTCATGCGCCAGGCAGGCCGTGCGCTTCCCGAATACCGTGCGATCCGCCAGCGAGCCACGCTCCTCGAGATCACGCGCGACGCCGCGCTGTGCGCCGAGGTCACGCTCCAGCCGGTGCGGCGCCTCGGCGTCGACGCCGCGATCCTGTTCGCCGACATCACCACGCCGCTCGCCGGCCTGGGCATCGAGTTCGACATACGGGAGGGGATCGGCCCGGTCATCCAACGCCCTATCCGGACCGCCGCCGACCTGAACCGGTTCCGCCCGTTCGAGCCGGCCGAGGCGATCGGGCCCCTCCTCGACGCGATCGGGCAGGTCCGCCGTGAGTCGCCGGTGCCCCTCATCGGCTTCGCCGGCGCGCCGTTCACGCTCGCCTGCTACCTCATCGAGGGCGGCCCGTCACGCGACTTCGTCAACACGAAGCGCCTCATGCACGAGCAGCCCGAGACGTGGACCGGGCTCCTGGACATCCTCGTGGCGGCGACGGTCCGCTACCTGCAGGCGCAGGTCGCCGCAGGGGCCGAGGCCGTCCAACTGTTCGACTCGTGGGTCGGTGGGCTGAGCCC
>DATFQL010000274.1:0-5461 GCA_035264305.1 Candidatus Limnocylindrales bacterium
CCTACCTCGCGCCGCCGTACGACGTGCGCGCGATCGGCCCCGCCACCATGTACGACCGGCTGCTCACCTCGCCCGGCTTCATCGACTTCGTCCGCACCCGCGCCGAGACGTTCGGGATCGGGGTCGAGTACGCCGTCCTCGACCAGGTCGATCTCCCCGCATACGCGGGCTCGCTGAACCTCCGCTACGGGCGGGTGGGCGCGTCCCCGACGCCGGCGGCCGAGGCGAGCGACGGGCCCACGGGGACTCCGTGATGCGGCGCCGTCCCGCCCAGCTCGCACTGACCGCGGTCCTCTTCGTCCTCGGCGTGCTCGCGGTCGCCCAGTTCAACGGCCAGGGGGCGGGCCAGGGCCTGTCGGAGCTGTCTGTCTCGGACCTCACCGAGCTCGTCGCCAACGTGACCACGCGGAACAACCAGCTCCGCGACGAGATCGCCACGCTCGAACGGCAGCGGGAGACGATCGCGGGAGCGGTCCAGCGCGGCGATACGTCGTCGGCGCAGATCAGGTCTGACCTCAACCGGGTCCTCGGCTGGTCCGGCGTGCTCCCCGTGACCGGGGCCGGCGTCCGGGTCACGGTCAGCGGCCCGATCCCCGGGGATGCCGTCGAGCTCCTCCTCAACGAGCTGCGCAACGCGGGGTCGGAGGCGGTGGCGATCGGCGGCGTCCGGATCGTCCCCGGGGTCGTCGCGACCGGACCCGCCGGTGCCGTCGTCGTGCGCGGTGTGCCGCTCGGGGACCCCGTCGTGCTCACGGCCGTCGGGCAGCCACAGGTCCTCGCCGGGTCGGTCGGCCGGGCCGGCGGACCGATCGCCCAGCTCAGCGCGCGGTTCCCGGACGTCGTCATCAGCGTCGTCGCCGTGGACCTCGTCACGGTTCCGGCGACTGACCGGGATCTCACGCCCGAGCTCGGCCGCCCACGTCTCTGAGCGTCCCTGCCCGGGGCGATGCCGCCCCTCTGCTACCCTCGGGCCCGATGTCCGGCACTCCCGTCGAGCTGTACCTCGGCGACGTCCTGCGCCTGCGCCGCAGCCATCCGTGTGGCGGCGCCACGTGGCTCGTCGACCGCCTCGGCGCCGACATCGGCCTGCGCTGCCAGACCTGCGGCCGGCATCTGCTCGTGGAGCGGGCGTCGCTCGAGCGGCGAGTCGCCGCGTTCGTCAGCCGTGGCGATCCCGCGTTGAGCGCGGCGGTCGCGCCGAAGCCGCGATGACCGACCTGCCGCTCGCGGGTGCCGCTCCGGACGTCCTGGACCCCGCCGGACCGGACGATCCCGACGACACCGGCACGATGGCGGTCTTCCGCAACCGCCCGTTCCTGCTGCTCTGGCTCAGCCAGGCGTTCACGCAGATCGGCGGCAACATGGTGATCTACGGGCTGACCGTGATCATCCTCGAGGCGACGAGGTCGAACACGGCCGTCAGCCTCCTGATCCTGACGTTCCTCGGCCCGGCGGTCCTGTTCTCGGCCGTCGCGGGCGTGTACGTCGACCGGATCGACAAACGGCACGTCCTCGTCGTCACGAACCTGCTTCGTTCGGCGGCCTTCGTCGCCCTGTTCCTCGTCGGCGGCAACCTGCCGGCGATCCTCATCCTCAACATCGTCGTGTCGACGATCACGGTGTTCTTCGGCCCCGCCGAGGCCGCGATGATCCCGCAGCTCGTCCCGCGCCGGCAGCTGCTCGCCGCGAACGGGATCTTCACGCTGACGCTGAACGCGGCGTTCGCGATCGGGTTCGCGCTGCTCGGGCCGATCGTCGTCACGCTCATGGGTGCTCCCGCGCTGATCGTCGTCGTCGCGGCGTGCTATCTCATCGCGGCTGGCTTCTGCTGGACGCTCCCGGCCGCGCCGCCCGCCAAGCACGCGGAGGGCCTGGGACACGAGGCCGAAGAGGCGGTCGGCTCGGTCGTCGAGCAGCTCCGCGAGGGCGTCGGGTTCATCCGCAAGACGCCCAAGATCAAGTGGTCGCTCCTGTACCTGGGTATCGCGGCGTCCCTCGTCGGCGTCCTCGGCGTCATCGGCCCGAACTTCGCGCGAGACGCGCTCGGCCTCGAGCCGAAGGACTTCGTCGTCATCGTCCTGCCGCTCGGGTTCGGTATCGTCATGGGGATCCTCGTCCTCAACAACTACGGGCAGCTGTTCCCCAGGCGGCGGCTGATCGAGGGCGGCCTCGTCGCGCTCGGCATCCTGCTCGCGATGCTCGCCGGGGCGGGACCGATCGCGCGCGCGCTCCAGCGGGCCGAGACCGCGACGGGGCTCGGGTCGCTCGCCGATTTCACCTCGCTCGTCGCGATCGTCGTGCTCATCGCCCTGCTCGCCGGCGTGGCGTACGCGTTCGTCGCCATCCCGGCACAGACCCAGCTCCAGGAGGAGATCCCCGAGGACGTCCGCGGCCGGGTGTTCGGCGTCCTCAACATGCTCGTGTCGATCGCGAGCTTCGCGCCGATCATCATCGTGGGCCCCGTGTCCGACCTGCTGGGAAACACGTCGGTCCTGTTCCTTGTCGCGATCGCCGTCCTCGTGTCCGGGATCCTCTCGATCCTCCGGCGGGGGCGCCTGCGGCCCGAGGAGACGAAGGAGATGGCAAAAGGCCCGCCGAGACCGGCCGGCCTGGACCCGATCGCCGTCTCGCTCGCGACGGACCTCGAGGTCGGCCATCGCCGCGTGGCGAAGGGCCAGGTCGTCGCGCCTCCACCGGCCGAGCCGGCGTCCGCGACGACCGACACGCCTCGCGACCCGTCCTGAGCGCGCCGTGTCGCTGACGCCGCGCGCGACGCTCGTCGTCCGGGGGCGGATCGCGACGCTGGCGGGCGACGACGGCCCGGCGTGGGTCGACGCGATCGGCGTCGCGGATGGGCGCGTGGTTGCCGCGGGGTCGCTGGACGAGGTTGCCGCCGCCGCCGGACCCGCCGCCCGCGTCCTCCAACTGCGGCCGGACGAAGCGGCGGTCCCCGGCCTCACCGACTCGCACCTGCACCTCGTGGAGGCGGCGCTCGCCCGATCGCGGGTGCAGCTCGAGGACGCGGACTCGATCGCCGTCCTCGTCGGCCGCGTCCGCGATCACGCGGAACGTGCGCCTGCCGACGCGTGGGTCCTGGGTGCCGGATGGGATCCGGACCGGCTCGGCCGGTGGCCGACGGCGGACGACCTGGAGGACGCCGCGCCGGGCCGTCGCGTCGCGCTCTGGGCGCATGACCACCACGCGCTCCTCGCGAGCCGTGCCGCGCTCGGGGACGGCGGGGTGGGGGAGTCCACAGCCGATCCGGCCGGCGGCGTGATCCGCCGCGACGAGCACGGGCGCCCGACGGGCGTCCTGCACGAGGTCGCCGCACGACTCGTCGCCCGCCGGATCCCGCCGCCGACCGTCGAAGACCTCCGCGGGGCGATGCGGCCGCTCATCGCCGAGCTCGTCGCGCTCGGCGTCACCGCCGTGCACGATCCGGGCGGGCTGTCCGAGCAGCGCGACCTCACGGGTCCAATCGACGCGTATCGTGCGCTCGCGGCCGCGGGCGAGCTGAGCATCAGGGCGCATCCCTGCATCCGGCCCGAACAGCTCGACGCCGCGGAGCGAGAAGGCATCCGGAGCGGGCAGCCGCTGGGTCCGGACCCGCTCGACCGGCTCCGGCTCGGGTGGCTCAAGACGTTTGCCGACGGATCGCTCGGCTCCCGGACCGCCGCGCTGCTCGAGCCGCTGGAGCGTTCCGCCGGCGAGGCCGAGCCACCGAACGGCGGCTATGGCGTGTGGCTCACCCCACCGCGCGAGCTCCAGGCACAGGCCGCGCGCGCGGCCTCGCTCGGGATCGCGACCCAGATCCACGGGATCGGCGATGCCGCGGTCCGGGCGGCGCTCGATGCGCTCGCGCCGACCGTCGGCGCGACCTCGCTCGTGCCCCGTATCGAGCACACCCAGCTCGTCCATCCGGACGACGTGCCGCGGTTCGCAGCGCTCGGCGTCGCGGCGTCGTTCCAGCCGGTCCACGTCCGGAGCGACGCCCAGAAGGCCCGCCGCCTGTGGGGCGAACGCGCAGACGCATCATCGTACGCACTCGGGGCCATCGCGCGGACTGGCGCGCTGATCCCGACCGGAACCGATGCTCCCGTCGAGCCGATCGACCCATGGCCCGGCGTCGCCTGCGCCGTGACACGCGCTGCGCCGACGTGGCCCTCCGGAACCCCGCCGCTCGGTCTGCCCAACGCTGTCTCGCTGTGGCGATCGGTGCGAGCCGCATGTGTGGATCCTCCGCTCACGGCAGGGGAGCACGACCGGGGCCGCCTGGTGCCAGGGCACCGCGCGGATCTCGTCGTCCTGCCTGCGGGCGCCCTCGCGGAGCCCGTCGAGGTGGGCGGCGCGCTGTGGCACGCCAGGCCGCGGCTCGTGATGCTCGACGGCGAGGTGGTGGCGGAGGCATGAGCCTTCGGCTGCCCGGGCCTCGCCTCAGCGTGCCGACCCGGCTTCGGTGCGCGTGTCCAGCGTCTCCAGCGCCTGGGCGAACAGCCCGTTGAGGATCCGCGACGTCGAAGGGAATGCGTGGATCGTCTCCGCGAGGACATCGACCGGCACCCGCGCCTTGATCGCGAGCACGCACTCGTGGATGGCTGCCGACGCGTCCGGGCACGCCATCGCCGCCCCGATGAGCTGACGCGCCGCCCGGTCCACGACGATCGTGACATGGCCCGTCTCGGCTTCCACCGAGTATCCCTTTGCGCTGTTCGGGAACGGCGCGACGCATTCGAAGGCGTCCACCCCGGCATCCCGTGCCTGGTCGAGCGTCACGCCGACTGACGCCGCTTCGGGGTCCATGTACGTCGCCCGCGGAAGGGCGCGGTAGTCGGGCGTCACGTCCTCGCCCATCGCCATCCGCACCGCGAGCTCGCCCTGGTAGTGACCCTGGTGCGTGTGCAGCTCGGGGCCCGCCGGGTCGCCGATCACCCACAGCCCGTCGGCCAGCCGCAGGGCGCCGTCGTGCGCGTATCCATCCCGGCCGCCCGCCGACACGCCGTACTGCTCCAGGCCGAGGTCGTTCAGGGGGAAGTCGCGTCCGACGGCGAGCAGCACACGGTGCCCCTCGGCGGTGGAGCCGTCATCCAGCTCGACGACGTGCGCGCCATCCGTCCCGGCGCCGGCCCTCGCGCGCTGGGCGCGGACGTTCAGGCGGACCGCGACGCCGTCGCGCTCGAGCGCCCAGCGCACCGCGTCGGCGTTGCGAGGATGATCCGTCGGAACGAGGCGCGGTCCGGACTGGACGATCGTGACCGGGACGCCGAAGCGCGCGAACACCTGCGCGAGCTCGCAGCCGGTCGGCCCCCCACCCAGCACGAGCAGGCTCTTCGGGAGCTCACGCATGAGGGTCGCCTGCTCGTTGGTCCACGGCCGGACGTCTGCGAGCCCCTCGATCGGGGGCACCTTCGAGGTCGACCCGACCGCGACGACGACGTTCGCCGTCTCGAGCTCGTGGGTCTCG
>DATFQL010000275.1:0-2574 GCA_035264305.1 Candidatus Limnocylindrales bacterium
AGCTCCCGGTGTTCGACGAGCCGTTCGACAAGATCCTCGCCGTGAACTCGTTGATGTTCTGGGACGACCCTGTCGCCCGGCTGAAGGAGTTGCGCGGGCTCCTGCGTGCGGGCGGACGGATCGCGATCGCGTTCCAGCCTCGTGCCCCGGGCTCGACCGACGAGACGGCAGCGCGTGCGGGCGAGGTGATCGCCGGGCACTTCGCGGGGGCCGGCTTGACCGATGTGCGCGTCGAGAAGCTCGCGCTCAAGCCGACGGCCGTCGTGTGCGTCCTCGGCGTCAGCCCGGGACCTTGACGACGCTCGTCGTCGGGCGGGCCGGGGTCTCGGACGGGTAGAACCAGCGGAACCAGATGCGCCCGCGCGGGTGCCCTGCGGGCGACACCCAGTTCGGATGGCCGGGATCGCGGTGGGCGACGACGATCGTCCACGACCCGTCCGGCTCGTACTGCACCTGGCCGCCGTTGATCGTGACGCGCTCGTAGTCGTAGTTGTACGTGTGCAGGAACTGGTTCCACAGGCACAGGTTCCAGAATGCGCACTCGGGCGAGCGGCCTTCGATGACGAGCGCCTCGTCGTCGGCGAGGTCGAAGCTGCCCATCGCGTAGGCGGCGTCGCCGGCGGCCCACCCGAACGTCTGCTGCGGAACACCGTACGGCTCGTCGACCGTGTTGGGATCGCCGAGCGCGAGCGGCACGATGTTGGCCTGGTCGCGCAGCCATGTGACCGCGGCGCGGAACCGGCGAGCGAGGTCGGCGTCGTCGAGGCGGTAGGTCGCCGGTGGGTCGACGGCCTCGATGTGCCATTCGGCGCGCCGGTCGTGCACCGGGTCGTCGAGGTAGTCGCGGGTGATCGCGCAGACGGCGTCGGGCTCGAGCTTCAGCCAAGTCCCATCGTGCGGGTCCGGGCTGAGGACGAGCTCGAACGCGCCGTCGGGGGCGATGTCAACCATCCGGTCGTTCACGGTGCCGACGATCCGCTCCGAGTAGTGGCCGTCGTCGGGTCCGCCGTAGACCGTCAGGGAGAGATAGACGCTGTCGCCCGTCTTGCCCCGCACCCGGTAGGTGCGGCGGGGGTCGATCGGCGCGTACTGGTAGAAGGCGTCGGCGTTGTCGCCGCCCCACTTCTTGTACGGACCGACGATGTCGACGAAGCGCGGGTTGGCGGTGTCGGCCCACACGTAGGCGTCGAACGCGACCTGGAGGATCGAGAAGATCCACTTGTACCCCTCGAGCACCGACTGCTCGTCCTGGGGCGCGTTGGGGCCCTCGTAGAGCTTCGCCTCCAGACCGCGCAGCTCGTCGACGAGCTCGCGGAAGACGGCGCTGGTCTCGAAATCGCTGAGTTCCATGGGGCGGTTCTACTCTGACCGCGAGGTGAAAGTCATCGCCGCGCTTCTCGGTGCGATCCCGGACGACGCCGATGACCTGTACCTGCCCGTTGGCGAGGGTGTGACCGGGCGGCCGGAGCACGTCACCGCCATCGCGATCATGCGGCAGGACTCGCTGCTCCCCGCGGACGCCGAGGCGTACGTCGTCGAGGAGCGGCCCCAGTGGGATCGGGGTGGCGAGACGATCACGCGGGTCGCGTTCGTGCGCCGGGCCGGCGGCCTCTCCCGCGAGCAGTTCGCCGACCACTGGACGAACGTGCACGCGCCACTCGCCCGCAAGCACCATCCCGTCCTCGTGCGGTACGTGCAGAACATCGTGATCGAGAACGCCACACCGACGGCGCCGGAGGTCGACGGGATCGCCGAGCTCGGCTTCCGCACGCTGAAGGACGTGCACCAGCGCATGTACGACTCGCCCGCGGGCGCCGAGATCATCCGGCGCGACATCCAGCGTTTCCTCGACGTCCCGGCGGGCTGGCGCATGCTGGCGCAGCGGCGCCGCGCGCGTCCCTAGAGTGCGCCCATGCGCTACGAAATGACCCGGTCCCGCCCCGACATCGACGACGACCGGCGCTGATCGCCGTGGCCGTCGCACCTCGCGTCAGTCTCGTCACCCTCGGCGTGCGGGACGTCGCCGTCTCCGAGGCCTTCTACCGCGCGTTGGGTTGGGAAGTCGTCATCGCCGCCGACGACGGGTTCCGAATGTTCCGCACGTCCGGGGCATGGCTGACGATCTGGCCGGCGGAATCCCAGTGGGCGGACGCAGGCATCCCACCGCCCGCCGAGCCACGCTTTGGCGGCGTGGTGCTGGCGATGAACTTGGACAGCCCGGCCGACGTCGACGACGCGCTCGCCACCGCGGCGGCGGCGGGTGGCACCGTGCTCAAGCCGGCGAACGCGCTGGAGTGGGGCATGTACCACGGCCACATCGCCGACCCCGACGGGCACGTCTGGGAGATCGCCTACAACCCGGACTGGTCGATCGGCCCCGACGGCCGCCCGGTGATCAGCTGACGCGCAGCTGAGCCTCCCTGCTCGGCACAACCGCGGGGCGATATGGGTCATTTTGACAGTGGGCGTACGCTCGCTCGCGTACAGACGGGCCATCAGGCACCGCGCAAGAGGATCGACGGGCAGCCCCGGGGGTTCAGCTTCCGGGGCTCTCTTGTGTGTGGCGACGAACTG
>DATFQL010000276.1:0-6525 GCA_035264305.1 Candidatus Limnocylindrales bacterium
CGGTGGCAGCACGGGCAGATCGGGCCCGGCGTCGTTCGCGCGGCCGGCCGGGTTGTCACGTGTCCCCGCCGCGTCGCGCCCGCCACGTCGCGTCTGCCTGCGGCGCGGCGTCTCGGAGCCGCGGCCGCCCCGGGATACCCGCCGTCGTGCGTCTCCCCGTGCGTCGGCCGGCCCATCCGCCGACGGCGGGGGCTCTGTGGCGGCCTGGTTCCCGCGGCCATCCTGCATGGGCCGACCCTACGCCGGGTCGCTCGCGGGCCGGGTGCACGGATCGCGGGCCTCGTTGCGGAGGCGTGACGAGTCGCTCGAGGGGCGGGCCGGGTTCGAAACTGTTGTCGAACGGCCAGCCTCAGGCCCGCGACATCCCCCGTCGCAGGAGCAGCCAGCACGCGAGGAGGAGCACCAGCCCGATCGCCGCGAGGAGCAGCGCCTGCCACATCTCGCGGATCTCGCCTCGCAGCATCACGTCCTGCATCAGGACGATGCCGTTCGTGACCGGAATGAGATAGGCCGCCGCGCGGACCGGGTCGCTGAACTCGGTGATCGGCAGGACGAACCCGGAGAAGAACACCGAGGCGAGCAGCACGAGCAGCGACAGCTGGACCGCCTGGCGCTCGGAGTCGCTGACGATCGAGATCAGCAGGCCGAGGCCGAGGGACGCGACGATGAGCAGCCCGACCACCGCGGCCAGCTGTCCCGGCGTGCCGAGCATCGGCACACCGAGCCCGAAGATGAGCAGCGCGAGGCTGGCGAGCGCAATGACCGCGGAGAGGAACCCGAAGCCCAGGATCTTGCCGGCGACCACCTCCCACGCCGACACGGGCGAGATCCGGAACAGCTCGATGACCCCGCTCGTGCGCTCGCGGACGACCGACAGGGCGATCAGCGTCACCGCCATGTGCTGGAGGATGAGCGCGAGGACGGCCGGCCCGTAGTAGCCGACGACGGTCGGGACGATCGGCGCCACGTTCACGATCGTCGCCTCGGTGGGCTCGGCGATCACCCCCGGTGGGATCTGGTCGGCGTTGGGCAGGCCCTGCTCCGCGGCCCGCGCCTGGCCTTCCTCGGCCGCGCGGCGGATGATCTCCTGGTTGATCGACGCGGCGAACTGGTCGGCCATCAGCCCGGCATAGGCCGCCTGCACCGGGTCGGCCAGGTCGACCTGCACCTCGATCTGGGACTGCTCGCCGCTCTCGAAGGTCTGGCGCGCGTTCTCGGGCGCGATCGCCACGACCTCCACTTCGCCCGACTCGAGCCTCGGCGTTGCCTGCGAGGCGTCGGGGACGACGTCGACGATCTCGAGGCCCGGCCCGGACAGGTTCCGGTAGATCTCGACGTCGGTCGGCAGCTCGGAGGACGGGGGGATGACCACGATGGTCGGCAGCGGCTTCTTGTAGCCGTTGTAGCCGACGCCGAACACGGCCATGATCAGGAACGGGCCGAACACGAGGCTCGCGAGTGCGCCGGGGCGGCGCTTGACCTCGACGAGCTCGCGCCCGATGAACGCGAACAGCCGCGTGATGATCTTGGCGATGCCGACGAACAGGTTCATGCCGCGTCGCTCGTCGCGGGGGCGGCGTCGCCGCTGACCGCTTCGCCGCGCTCGCGGGCCGAACGCTCGACGAGCTCGGCGAACACCTCGTCGAACGTCAGCCGCACCTCCCTGGCCGTCGTCAGGCTGCCGCCCTCGGCCGCGACGAGATCGTCGAGGACGGGCGTCGTCGTCCCCGCGTCGTCCGTGACGACGCGGAACCGGCGCAGCCCGGTGCTCCGGGCGGCGCGGATGCCCTCCTTGCCGATCAGGACCTCGGGGTCGAACGGGGCCTCGGTCTCGCCCTCGATCACGTCCCCACCCGCGGCGCTCCGGCGCAGCTGCTCCGGCGGTCCGAGCGCGATCAGCCTGCCGCCCGCGATCAGCGCCACGGCATCGCACGACTCGGCCTCCGTGACGTACTGGGTCGTGACGAGGAGCGTTCGTCCCTCTGCCTTCAGACGGGCGAGCTCGTCCCAGATCGTCTGGCGGAGGATCGGGTCGATGCCGGCGGTGGGCTCGTCCAGGAGGAGCAGCGCCGGCTCATGGACAAGGGCGCAGGCGAGCTCGAGCCGCCGCTGCATGCCGCCCGAGAGCTGCCCGGCCCGCCGGCCGCGTGCCTCCCACAGCTGAACCAGCTCGAGGACCTCCCGCACGCGCCGCCGGCGGCGCCGGACGAGCATGCCGAACAGGCTGGCCACGAAGTCGACGTTCTCGTCCGCGGTCAGGTCCGGGTAGAGCGTGAACTGCTGCGGCATGTAGCCGATCCGCTCGCGCGTCATGCGCCGGAACCTGCGGGGATCTTCCCCGAGGACGCGGACCTCGCCGTCCGTCGGGTCGAGCGCGCCCGTGATCATCCGGATCGTGGTCGTCTTGCCCGATCCCGACGGACCGACGATGCCCAGGATCGTGCCGGCCGGGACCTGGACATCGAGGCCGAACACGCCGACGCCGTCGCCGAAGTCACGGCTCGCGCCGCGGAGGACGACGAGCGGCTCGCGATCGGTGGCGCGCTGCGTGGCGCTACGCGCGCCCTCTGCAACGGTGGGCGAGGCGCCCGGCGACGCGGCCGGCCGCTGCTCCGGGACTGCCGCAGCCGGCGGCTGAGCGGGTGGCGCGGCGGGCGGCTGGGCGACCGGCTGTGTGCCGGCGGGCTCGGTGCCGGCGGGCACGGCGCGCTCGCTGGCGGCCGGATCGGCGGGGTCGCCGGCTGGATACGGGTCGGCCTGGGGGTGCACAGCGTTCCCTCCGTGGGGCCGACACGTGCGCCCGGCCTCGACCGATTGTCGGCGATCCCGCCTTGCGCGCGCTCGGCGGACGGACGCGTCGGACGCATCGAGCGCGTATCGAGGGCCGCTGCAAGACACGCGCGATCCGAGGCCGGTACGAGAATCGCCACCGTCACGGCGCAACTGGCACCGTCCGGCGGGCGAAGCCCGCCGACCCCGACCCCGCCAAGTCGTCCATGGGCCGTGCCAGTCGTCCCGTCGCACCCATGGAGCGCCGCATGACCAACGAACCGGACACGACTCGCGAGGCCGCGGCCGAGGCGGGACTCCGGTGGACGACCGACGGGAAGCCGGGCATCACCAGGCGTCGCGTCGGGCGCTCGTTTACGTATCGGGCCGTCGACGGGACCACGATCCGGGATCCCGACGTCCTCCAGCGCATCCGGGCCCTCGCCATCCCGCCCGCATGGACGGACGTGTGGATCTGCCCGGATCCGCGTGGCCACCTCCAGGCGACGGGGCGCGACTCGCGGGGCCGGAAGCAGCACAGATACCACGCGGCGTTCCGGGAGCAGCGCGAAAGTGCGAAGTTCGACCGGATGATCGCGTTCGCAGGCCTCCTGCCCCAGATCCGGGAGCGCGTGGACGCCGACCTCGCCCGTCCCGGCCTGCCCCGTGAGAAGGTGCTCGCCGCCGTGGTGCGGCTGCTGGAGCTCACGCTCATCCGGGTCGGCAACGAGGAGTACGCACGGCTCAACAAGTCGTTCGGGCTGACGACGCTCCGCGATCGTCACGCCAGGATCGAGGGGTCGACGATCCGGTTCCGGTTCACGGGCAAGAGCGGCAAGCCTCACGAGGTCACCCTCCGCGACCGACGTCTCGCGAGCGTGGTCGGGCGGTGCCAGGATCTGCCCGGGCAGGATCTCCTCCAGTACGTCGACGACAACGGGGACGTTCGGGACGTCCGCTCCGAGGACGTCAACGCGTACCTTCGCGAGGCCGCGGGCGGCGCCGACGTGACCGCCAAGGACTTCCGGACCTGGGCCGGGACGGTGCTGACGTATCGTGCGCTCCGCGCGCTCCAGCCCGGGACGGACCGGGAGGCGCGACGGAACGTCGTAGAGGCGATCCGCCAGACGTCCGAGGCTCTCGGCAACACACCTGCGGTCGCCCGCAAGAGCTACGTCCACCCCGCGGTCCTCCAGGCCTACCTGGACGGCGGGATCGCCGAGGCGCTCGTGGAGGTGGCCGAGGAGCAGCCTGCGCCGCCGGCCGAGTCGACCCACGACGAGGAGGCGGGCGTCGTCGACCTGCTCCGGCAGCGGTTGGACCTCGATGCGACCCGCTCCCAGGGCCGACGCGCGAGACGGCGGCCCGGGTCCGGAAGCCACGAGGCCGCATGAACGGTGTCACCGATGCCGTGGGCGACGCCTTCGGCGAGCTGCTCCGCCACCCCGCCATCGGGATCGGGCTGCGCTTCCTCGTCCTGTACGTCGTCATCGTGTGGATCGCGTCGGCCTGGTGGGTGTGGCGTGACGCCCGGGCGCGCACGACCGACGTGTTCGTGCCGTACCTTGCCGCGGCCGCGGTGATCCTGGTCACGCCGCTCCTGTTCCCCCTGGCCGTGGTGGTGTACCGGCTGCTCCGGCCGCCGCTGACCGTGTCGGCCGCCACCGCCGCGGAGCTGCAGCTTGCGATGCTCGAGGAGGAGGCGACGCGGTCCGAGTGCGGGACGTGTGGCGCCACGGTGGACGACGAGTGGGTCGCCTGCCCGGCATGCGGCGCTGAGCTCGCGACTCGCTGCGCCGCCTGCGGCCGGCCCCTCGAGCTCGATTGGACGATCTGCGCCTGGTGCGCGGCCGAGGTGCCGTGGGCAGACGACCCGTCCCCGGTCCAGGCGCGGGCCGCCGTCGCCATCCCGATCCGTCCGGGGGGCCGGCCGCTGCTGCCCGTGATGGCGGTG
The DNA here is from genome assembly GCA_035264305.1 of Candidatus Limnocylindrales bacterium. Lineage (GTDB taxonomy): Bacteria > Chloroflexota > Limnocylindria > Limnocylindrales > CSP1-4 > CAIXZV01. The sequence continues at coordinate 4,724 of DATFQL010000276.1, forward strand.
CCCGATGATCACCACGCCCGTCCGACGGCGCCCCGGGCCCGGCGACGCGCGAGCACGCGTCGATCCGACGCCTGACGCTCGGCATCGCCGGCCAGGGCGCCGAATCAAAAACGCCGCACGACCCGGGAGGGGACCGGATCGTGCGGCGTGAGGACCGCGGTCGGCCCCGTCACAGGCTCGTCCGCGGCGTCGGAATGCGGGTTGGGATCAGCGGCTGATCCGCTCCGAGTCTACGGAGCGGAGCGGGGCGGATCGCCGACGACGTCTTGCATCCGCATTGCAGCGGTATCTCACCGTCGGCTCCGACGTGTTCAGAACTGGCGATCGGCCTCGGTCCGACCCCGGTCGACGCTGTCATCGGCGCGGTCGCCCGCGTCGTCGGCGGCATCGCGCGCGTCGTCGCCCAGGTTACCCAGGTTCTTCTTGATGTCGTCGCCGACGTTGCCCACCTTGTCGGCGAGATCCTCGCCGTCACGGTTGCGCCACGTCTCCTTGGCGGTCTCTTCGCCTTCGCGGTAGCCCTTCTTCAGGTCGTCCATCGCGGTACGTCCTCCGAGTCGGCGGCGGGACCCGCCGCGCTTGACTCGACCCTAGGCGCCCGGTCCTGACGGCCGTGCACGTCGCCGGCGCGTCCCGCTTGCAGCCCGCTTGCGACCGCAACGGACCGACCCGCCTGCGGGTATCGTGCGCGTGACCGCTGAGGGAGGGACGTGCAGTGCCGCTCATCGAGCATCGGCAGAGGCGTCGCCGGGTGGCGCGCGAGGCGGCATCGATCGGCGCGCTCCCGCTCGTCGCGCGGGCGCTCCTCGCGCTCGCCGTGGTCGCAGCCGCGCTCGAGCTCGTCCCCGTGGTGGTGGCGTGGTGGATCGGTGCCACCGAGTGGTGGTTGGAGATCCCGTCGCGTCTTCCCCTTGCCGCTCGCTCGGCCGCGATGGTGGCGCTGCCCGCTGCGGTCGCCTGGGCGAGGAGCGCCCGGGATGACCGCCCGAACGGCTGGCTGTGGAGGGGTGCGCTCATCGTCGCCGTGGTCCAGGTTGCTCGCTACCCCGCCAGTGCCGCGGGCGGCGTGCTGCTCGAGCGCGACCTCGATCTGGCCGGCATCGTGCAGCTCGGCCTGGGGCTCGTGCTCGCGGGCGCGCCGATCCTCGGCGTATGGGCGCTCGGGGAGGGCGTCAAGGACGCCGGCGGACGGTCGCCGGTCGCGGTCGTTGTCGCCCTCGTCATCGCCGTCGCCTTCGGCCTGCTGCTCGTCATCCCCTCGCTGAGGGTCGGGGTCGAGCTCGGCGTTGCGTTGATCGCCTCGCTGCTGTCCGTCGCGCTCAACGGCCTGTTCGTGTTCGTCGAGGCGCTCCTCGCCGGACGAACCGCCGCCGGCGTGATCGCCGGCGTCTCGCCTCGCCGCGCCTGGCAGGCAGGGACGATCGGAGCGGCTGTCATCCTCGCCGTCCCCCTGCTGTCGTTCGTCACGCTCCTCGCGACCTCCCTGTCGCAGGCGGGCGGGGAGTCGTTCTCGATCCCGTTCCTCAACGTGCTGACGTGCTTCGGCTGGCCGCTGCTCGCGACCGCGATCGCGACGGGGATGGGACGGATCCCGGTGTCGCGCGATGGCGAGGCGGACCGCGCCTACCTCGTGCGCGGGGCCGCGCGGTTCGTGCCCGCCGCCTGACGTGCGCCACCGCGGTCCACCAACACCGGGAAGCGCGGAACGCGACCGACCGCACGAAGACACCACGAACCCCGGGAGGAGGGGGCTCCCGGGGTTCGTGGCGAGGGGGCCGAGGACGCCCCGTCACAAGCGTCCC
>DATFQL010000277.1:0-9571 GCA_035264305.1 Candidatus Limnocylindrales bacterium
CGGTCTCGACGGAGTGCGCCACCGCGGGCGTCGAGGGCAGCCGGCTCGTCGGTGAGGGTGGGGTCGGTGGAGGTGACGGACGATGCGGTCATGGGAGCCTCGGCCTCCGTTCGTGATGCGCTCCCACCGCCCGCGGCAGGGTGTCGGGACGCGCTCGGGCAGCCTACCGCGTCCGCCTCGCGAACGGCAGCGGCGAACCGGCGCGGATCGCGTGGCGCGGAAGGTCCGGCGGATATCCGTCGGATGCCGGATCGACGCGGCCCAGCTGACATGGGTATCCTCCGCGCGGACCGGCACGGGAGAGTGGACCCGTCTCGGATGACCGCTCACCCAGGCTTGAGCGGCCGGAGTGCAACGTGCACCGTCACCCGTCTGGCCGCCCCGTGCGGCCGGCATGAGCAAGGCCATCGGTGGTCTCGTCGTCGCCGTCACGCTGAGCGTGGGGCTGGCCGTCGGCATCGTCGCCGGCGGAATGATCAGCGCGGACGGGACGCCCGAGCCGGTCGCGATCGCGTCCACGATGCCGTCCCCAGCCCCGACCCTCGACCGGACTCCAACTCCGTCCTCGTCCCCGTCCCCGTCGCCCTCGGCGGCTGCGTCGGCCAGCCCGACCGCGTCCCCCAGCCCCACGCCGGAGCCAACGCCCGGTCTCGTCCCCGCGCCGCTCACCGGTCGCCTCGTCACGCCGGGCGTCGCCAGGCGGCACGTGATCGCCGTCATGATCGACGACCAGGTCGGGGCGCGACCGCAGTCGGGGCTCAGCTCGGCGAGCGTCGTGTGGCAGGCGCCGGCGGAGGGGGGCATCCCGCGCTACCTCGCGTTGTTCCAGGAGGGCAACCCCAAGGCCGTCGGTCCCGTTCGGAGCTCGCGGTACTACTTCATCGCGTGGGCCGCGGAGTGGCGCTCCGTCTACGTCCATGTCGGCGGGTCGCCGCAGGCCATCGCGCTGCTCCGCTCGCCCAAGGGCCGGGGCGCCGTCGTCTACGACGCCGACGGGTACCGCTACGAAGGCCGCTACCTGTGGCGACTCCCGACCCGCGCTGCGCCACACAACGTCTACACGGACGCGGGCAACCTCCGGACGATGGGCAAGAAGGTCGGGGCGAGGGCGGTCGAGTACAAGCCCGCGTGGAGGTTCGGGCCGGACAAGCTCCTCTCGCTGCGGCCCAAGGGCGGCTCGATCGTCGTCCCGTACCTCGCGAACACGATCACCTACAAGTACGACCGCAAGACCAATACCTACCTGCGAAGCGTCACGGGCGAGTCCAAGCAGGTGGACGCGTCGTCGAAGAGGCGCGTCGCGCCCAAGAACGTCGTCGTCATGGTCGTCAGCTTTGCGCCGCTCAACGACGGGTCGAAGAAGCACCGCCTGGAGGCCCAGCTCACGGGCAAGGGCGTTGCGTGGATCGCCACCAACGGGAAGACGATCAAGGGCGAGTGGCGCAAGAAGACGATGACCGCACCAACGCGCTTCTACGACAAGACCGGCAAACAGGTCACGCTCACCGTCGGCCAGACGTTCGTGCAGGTGATCCCGACCGGGTTCAAGCCGACCATCAAGCAGGGCAAGGTGCCGACGCTTGCACCGGTGGGCGCCGATGGCGCGCCCGGGCCCCTGCTCGAGTAGCCCGGCCTCCGTCCAGCTACAGGAGCGGGGCGTGCCGCGCGACGTCGGCCCACACGGTTCGGGTGTCGCGCGCGACGTCTCCCCACGTGCGCATCCCCGGGCGCCGCTCGAGCGCGGCTTCGACGAGCTGCGCATGCAGGTCGTCGTCCGCCCACGCGGCAGCGAGCGCAGTGGCGAGCCGGCCCGCGTCTTCCGGTTCGTCGAGGATCCCGGCGGCGCCCACAACCTCGGGCAGCGCGTCGACGGCGCTCGCGACGACGGGGACGCCGGCGGCAATCGCCTCGAGCGCGGCGAGGCCCGTGGAATCCGAGCGCGCAGGCTGGACGAGGAGCCGCGCGCCCGCGACGAGAGCGGCGAGGCGGTCAGCCGGCAGCTGGGGCGCGTACGCCATCGCGTCCGCCACGCCGGCCCGCTTCGCGACGCGTGACAGCGCCGCACGGTCGTCGGGCGACGCGCCGATGAGGCAGACACGGGGCGGCCACTCGAGCCGGCCGCCCGCCGCGTCGCCGGGAGTGCGCGGGGCGGCGACACCTGCGGGCGCGGGCTCGCGCGCGAGCCGGGCGAGCGCCTCGAGCAGCGTCGGCAGGTCCTGACGGGCGTCGTACCGCCCCGCGTACACCGCATACCGCTCGCCGAGACCCAGGCGATCCGCCTCGCGTCGCGCGCCGGCGGCTGCTGCGGGACTGAACTCGGGCCGCGGGGCGAGCGGCACGACCCGCACGCGTGCCTTGCGGACGTGGAGCAGCCGCCGGGCGTCGGCCGACGTCGCAGTTCCCGGCACGAGGACGGCGGCTGCGTCGCGGAGCAGCCGCGCGCGGATCCGCTGCCCGAAGCGCGCGGCCGTCCCTCGCTGGTATGCCTCGGCCATCGCCCATGGGGCGAGGTCGAGCACCGCTGCGACGATGGGGATGCCGCTCGCGATCGGCAGGGCCCCCGCCGCGGCGTGGTAGACCGTCCCGCCCGCGCCGCCGCGCTCGGCGCGCCACCCGGCACCCAGCGTCGCGCCGCGCAGGACGATCGGGTCGACGGTCAGCGCGCCGGATCGAAGCAGACGGGTGGGCGGGAGGAGCCGGCGGCCGACGACGTCGAGGTTCGGCCAGCGGGCCGTGGGGTCGTCCTGGTCGGCGGCGAGGAGAAACGAGAACGACTCGCCCTGGAGCCGCTCGGCGTCGAGGGCGCCGAGCAGCTGCTCGAGGTATATCGCCGTGAGTGGTGCGCGTTGTGGGTCCTGGATCGGACGGAGGTCGAGCACGACCCGGACGCCATGTGCGGGCGCGGCTCGGCCGGGAGCCGCGACGCTCGTCGCCTCGATGCCGCCGAGCTGCACCCCGGGTCGCCAGCCCGGGCGCCCCTCGACCGTCATCCCGCGGGCGGCACCGGCCCGCGGCCGCGCAGCTCGTCCCAGCGCAGCCCGATCACGACGAACAGGGCCTCCACGACGATCCGGCGGCTCATCTTCGACTGGCCGACGCGCCGGTCCTTGAACGTGATCGGCACCTCGGTGACGCGTGCGCCGAGACGCGATGCCCGGTACGTCATCTCGATCTGGAACACGTAGCCGCCGGCGCGTACGCCGTCGAACGGGACCGCCTTGAGCGTCGGTGCGCGCCACGCCTTGAACCCGCCGGTGAGGTCGCTGGGGGACAGACGGAGGACGACCTTCGCGAACAGCGAACCGCCGCGGGAGATGATGCGGCGGGCGATCCCCCAGTCCTCGACCCTGCCGCCGTCGGTGTAGCGCGAGCCGATGACGAGGTCCGCGTCACCCGCGACGATCGGGGCGATCAGCGTCGGCAGCGTCGCGGGATCATGCGACCAGTCCGCATCCATCTGGATGACGATCGACGCTCCTCCCTCCAGCGCGACTCCGAACCCGTCGAGGTACGCCTTGCCGAGCCCCTGCTTGACCGGGCGATGACGGACGCGGATCCGTGCGTCCGCAGCGCCGAGCTCCTCGGCGAGCGTCCCCGTCCCGTCCGGGGAGCTGTCATCGACCACGAGCAGGGTCGCGGCCGGCAGCGCAGAGAGGATCGACGCCGCGATGCCGGGCAGGTTCTCGGCCTCGTTGTAGGTGGGCAGGATGACCCACGCCCCCTCGCCGGGCGATGCCATCGATGTCGTGTCGATCCCCTCGGTCATGCCCGAGGAGTGTAGGCGCTGCTGACCGGGCGGGTCAGCAGGACGATCAGTCGGCGGCCCGTCACTTCACGCGGACCGTCGTCCTGGTGGCGTTCCGGCCGCCTGCGCGATCCGTCGCGACCACGCGGATCGTCGCCGTGCCACGCCTTCCCGAGCGGACCCGGAAGGAGGCCTTCCACGACCCGTCCGCGAGCTTGCGGGCGACGATCGTGACGGCCTCGCGCCCGGGCTGGCGGAAGGTCACGCGGGGCCGCGCCGACAGCGGCTCGACCGACCGGAACCGGATGACGAGCGTCTGACCCGCCTTCACGACGGTCCGGTTCGGCGTCAGCGTGAACGCGGACGCCCAGACCCACCGGCTGTACACGAGCACGCCGAACGTCGAGCGGACCCGCAACGTCGCGAGGTAGCGGCCCTGGGGGACGACCGAGCCGTCGTCGCGACGCCCGTTCCAGGTCCAGCCACGTGCCCCATCGGCCTGTGACCGGCCGGTCCAGGCCGTCCGGACGATGCGGCCCGTCGCATCGAAGATCCGCAGCGTCGTCTTCGCGTCACGAGCGAGCCTCCACCCGAGCCGCGATGTCGGCTTCAGGGCATCGCCGTCCTGGGGCGTGAAATCGCCCGCCCACGCGAGCCCCTTCGTCGTCCGATCGAGCACGAGCTTCGTCGACGTGCGCCGCCGGTTGCCGCCGGCGTCGCGCACATCGACCTTGAGCGTGTACGTCCCGTCACCGACCCGCGACCCGTCTGCGCGGCGCCCGTCCCAGGTCGCCTTCCAGATCGCGACGTTGGACGTCTTCCACGTTCGGATCAGCTTCGATCCCTTCCACAGCTTGATCGACCCGCTCGCCCGCTCGGCTGACGTCCACGAGAGGACGGTCGTATCGAGCTGTCCGTCGCCGTTCGGGGAGAACCCGCGGGGCGACGCGGCCGCAACGACCGCCGGAGCGCGCGTGTCGACGGTGACCGTGGCCGTCCTGGTGACCGGGTTGCCCGCCGCATCGAACAGGGAGACCCTGATGCCGTAGCGGCCGTCGGGGACCCGACGCCCCTGCGCATTCGTGCCCCGCCACGTGTACGTGACGGCAGACCCGCCACCGGCCACCGATCGAACCGGCGCTCCCGTCGCCGCCGTGACCCGGATCGTCCAGCGGACGGCGCCCCCAGCCGCCCCGAGCGTCAGGCGCGTCCAGTCCCGCACGCCGTCGCGGTTGGGCGAGATGACCTGGTTCGTGCCAGATGCCGTCGCGATCTTCGGCGGAGCCGTGTCGATCCGGACGGCGTAGCGGTCGATCTGCGCCTTCGTGGCCGGCCGAGCGGATGGTGCCGCGAACCGCCGTCGACCCACGGTGCCGACGAGCTGGAGGAGGTACCGGCCGTCACGCAGGCGCCGGCCGTCCACGATGCCGTTCCACGTCCACGATTGCGCCCCGGCAGCACGAGCACCGATCCGGCGCGTGCCGATGAGGCTGCCATCGAGGCGTCGGACGCGGACGACCAGCGACGTCATCCGGACGCTGTTCGTCCAGCGCAGCCGCAGCCCGTCCTCCGAGCCGTCCCGATTCGGGGAGAACGCGCGCACCGCCGTCTGCGGGGCACCGGGGCCGAGGCCGCTCGCGGTGCCCGCGGCGCCGAAGTCGAGACCGCGGATGCCGGCCCGGACGGTCGTGCTGTTCGGCGCGCCGGACGCCGCGACGTACGGCCTCGATCCCTTGCGGACCGCGATCCAGACGCCGCGCTTCACCCTCGAGAGGGGAGGCCACTGGCGAACGGGCTGGGTCACCTCGTACCAGGTGTATCCGTCGGCGCGGATGGGGCCACGCGTGAACGCGACGATGGTGCCCGCCTTGATGGTGCCGAGCCGCCTCGCCGAGGTATCCGGACGCGACCGGTAGCCGAGCCCGTCGCGGAGGACCCGCCCGAACCCGCCCACCCGGATCGACGGCCTCGCGGACCACGAAGCCGCGGTCCCGAATGAGCCGACGGAGCCCCGGCGATCACGGGCGCGGACGCGGAACGCGTAGCCGACGCCCGTGCGCCCCTGGAACACGTTGGAGCTCGCCTTCGTGTTCGCCAGCCAGGTCCGCCACGCGCCGCCGTTCGTCGACACCTGCACGTCGTAGGACGCGATGGCGCTGTTCCCCTTGCCCACCCAGCGGACGATGAAGCCCTCGTCGTTCTGCGAGGCGGCAAGCACGCGGATCGCCGCGATCGGGGCGGCGTGCTGCACGAGGAACGAGTCGGACAGGGCCTTCGACAGCTCGGTTCGGCCGCCGTCGTAGCCGAGCGCCCACATCCCGGCGCCGCGAAGGTTGTACTGGTTGACGAGCGCGTACCGGCGCTTCATCGACGCCGCGTCCTCGTACCAGACCTGTCGCCAGCTGGTGACGCACCCGTACGCCTTCGTGCAGTTCCGGCGGCGGTAGACGACGTACGGACTCTGCTCGACGCGGTCCCAGCGTCGGCCGTACTTCCGAACGTAGTCGACGACCGTCTCGTAGTTGACGGGCCGGCTGTAGCCGTACTTCGCGCCGCTCAGCGTCCTCGACCGGGGTCTGTCGGTCGCTGTCGACCACGCGCGGCCGTACCACGGGATCCCGAGGATCAGACGAGACGCCGGCACGCGTGCCCGGTACGCCCGAACGGTGTCGGCAAGGTCGTAGCCGGGTCCGGAGAGCGGCGAGATCGAACCCGCACTCGACGAGCTGCCGGTCCGGTAGTCGTAGCCCATGATGAAGATCGCGTCGGCCGCCCGGCGCCCGACGGACGCCTCGAGCGGGTAGTTCCCGATGTATGCGGTCGTGTCGTACGTGATCTGGTAGCCCGAGCGGACGCTGTTGAACTGACTCCGGATCGTGCGCAGCAGCGACACGAACTCGTCGGCGTACCCCCGCGCGAGCGGCTCGAAGTCGAGGTTGACGCCGTCGGCGCCGCGGTCCCGGACCGCGGCGACGATCTGGCGGGCGAGGGTCGCGCGCGCCCCGCGCGATCCGAGCAGTGCCTTCTGGACGCGTGCCTGGCTCGTCGTCCAGGCGAAGGCGCTGACGGTCAGGACGACGCGTGTCCCCTTCGCGTGCGCCGCGTTGATCACCCGGGTCATGCTCGAGCTGGTCCAGCCGCCCCACCCCGTCGTCAGCCTGCCGTCCCCATCCCGCTTCTTGAGCGAGCCCTTGTCGGTCACGCCGACCGAGAAGTAGGCGATCGTCGAGAGGACGCCGTAATCGAGGCGCGTCGAGGCGCCGCGCACCTCCCAGTAGGGCAGGAACCCGAACACCTGTCGCCGCATCCCCGCGGCCGCGAGATCGAGCTCGGGTTCCGGCGCCTCCGGCACGAGCGACACCGGCCGCGCGTCGAACGTCACCGCGTTCGAGGGCGCGTCGACCGGCGAGCGCTCCCTGGTCTTCCCGGCGTCGTCCGTCGCCGTGTTGTCGGCAGCGACCTTCCCCGGCGCGGCGCGCCAGCCGGGCGCGATCCCGGCCGCGTTGCGCTGTCTGGCCATCGACTTTCCGGATTCGCGACCCGCCGGCAGCGCGGCCGGGGCCTTTCCGCCGACCGTCCAGCGGTCGCCGGCGCGGGGCGTGAACCCGACAGTCACCCGGCCGCCAGGCGTGAACGCAATGGCGTCGTCCTTGTGCTCGAACCATCCCTCGTACATCGACGACGGACGCTGTCCCCTGCCCGCCTCGGACGCCGCCGGATCGGCCGGGCCCGACGCGCGAGGTCCCACGGCCGGTCGCTGGACGGCTGCCGGCGCGGCCTCCTTCGTCGCGGGAGCCGCGGGAGCCGCGGTCGCGGGGATGGCCGCCGCGGGTGCCGGGAGGATCCCTGCGACCACCACGACCGCGAGGACTCCGGGGACGAGCGAGCGGAGCAGGCGGCCTGGGCGTCGGGATCGGGGCACGGCATCCTCGGTAATCGGGAGACGCCCGCGCACCCGCCTGACCGCGGAGCGCGGGCCCCTGCCGGCGTGTCGGGACGCGTCGCGGCGCTCCGGCGGGGCGGTCACCGTAGCCCGTGCTCCGTCGCCGGGCACATGGCGGGATGGTCCCGGTTGGGACCGGTACGCACGGGTGAGGTGCGGTCAGGACGTGTCCGCTGCGGTCAGGAAGGGTCCGGTGCGGTCCGCGGCGAGGTCAGTGGAGCGGCAGGTACAGGTTCGAGGCCTGGCTCTGCCCGTACCGGTCGCGCCCGTACGCCTTGAGGCGAACACTCCCCGTCCTGCTCGACCTGAACCGGAACGTCACCCGGTACGTCGTCGACGAGAGCTTGGTCGTCGCGACCGACCAGCGATCGATGCCCGGCTGGTAGATGGCGATCCGGGGGTTCCGGGCCATCGGCTCCGGCGTGACGATCGTGACCGTGACCTTCTGGCCGCGCGCCGGCGTCTTGTCGCTCACCACCCAGCGGAACGCGTCTGCGACGACCGCTGCCCGCTGGACGGCAACGCGCGTGCCGTCGGTCACGCGGAGCTGCACGCGGTAGGTGCCGCGCGGCACGAAGGAGCCCGCCTCGGTCCGGCCGTCCCAGGCACGGCTGTAGCTGCCGGCGGCCATCCGCTGCTCGGATGCGATCGTCCGCATCACCTTGCCGTTCGCGTCGACGACGGTCCAGGTCACCGTGGCGGCTGACAGCAGCCGCATCGAGAACGTCGTGGTCTTCGCCATCGAGTCCGCGTCCTGCGGGAAGAACACCGTGCGCGATGACCTGACGAACCCGAGGGCCGCGTAGACGTCGAAGGTTCGCGTCTGCGCTTCGCTCAGGTTGCCTGCGCGGTCCCTGGCCCTGACGCTCATCGTGTACCGGCCGTCGGGCGCGAACCCCTCGGCGGTCACGCCGTCCCAGGTCAGCGTGGCGGCTCCGCCGCTCACGGTCGCCGAGAGGGTGTCCACGACCCCGTCCTCCGAGTTCAGCGCCCTGGCCACGAGCTTGCCCGGCTCGGTGGACGTCCCGCCGAACGAGACCGTCTCGCGATACCCGTCGCCGTTGGGTGCGAACGCGGGCACGACCGCGGCGCCACTATCGGCGAGTGAGAGCACCGGGGCGTGCGTGTCGACCTCGACGCTGCCGTGCACGTCCGACATCGTGTTGCCCCACTCGTCCGTGGCGGCGAGCGACCAGCGATACGAGCCGTCGTCAACCCAACCTGCGCTCGGCGCCCAGGTCATGGACGCGGTCGTGCCGCTCCCGCTCTGGTCTGCGACGACGTCGCCGCCCGCGTCGCGGATCCGGATCGTCCACGACGTCCGTTCCGACAGTCCGAGCCTCAGGGCCCAGGCGTCCTGCGTCCCGTCTCCGTTCGGCGAGAACACGCCGATGCCCTCGTCGGTCTCCCAGACCTTCGGCGCGGTGCTGTCTCGTGGCAGCAGCGTCGAGCCCCGCATCCAGCCGTCCGAGCCCGTGTCCGCGTGGACCTGGAACACGGCCGAACCGTCGGCGGCGGCGAACGACGCCTTCGAGAGGAGGCTGACCTTGCTGCTCGTCGGCAGCGTCGCGGTCGCGTGGTCGAGGCCGCCTCCGGCGGCAGTGTCCGGCGTGGGATAGAGGGGGGCACCGTCGAACGCGGGCGACGCCTTCCCCGGCACGACGAACGTGGCTGGGTCTCCGGTGGTGCTCGCAAACGCGGTCCCGGTCACCTGCGTGGTCGTCAGCGTCATCCTGCCAACAACCGAGCGGTAGTAGCTGTCCGATCCCTCGGGGTCGAGCTGGTACGTGTAGCCGGGGTTCCGCGTGGATTCGTACGTCTTCACGTGGTTGCGGAAGTCTGGGGCGTTGCGCCAGTACTGGTCGATCGTCTGCTTGGTGGTG
>DATFQL010000278.1:0-2044 GCA_035264305.1 Candidatus Limnocylindrales bacterium
CCGGACCTCGCGCTTCGCTGGCACACCGACAACGACCTCCACGGACCGACCCGCAACCCGTGGGATCCGGCGCGCACCCCCGGCGGCTCGAGCGGTGGAGAGGCGGCCGCCCTGGCGACGGGCATGACACCGCTCGGCGTCGGCTCCGACCTCGGTGGTTCGTTGCGATGGCCGTCGGCGTGCTGCGGGACGGCCGCGCTGCGCCCGACCCTCGGTCGCGTTCCCGCGGCGACGTCGCTCGAGCCGGCCAACGCACCCTTGACGATGCAGCTCATGGCTGTGCAGGGCCCGATGGCGCGCGGGGTGCTCGACCTGCGCGTCGCCCTGGAGATCATGAGCCGCCCGAGCGATCGCGACCCGTGGTACACGCCCGTCCCGATCTCGGGCACCACGCTCCCGAACCCGATCCGCGTCGGCGTCGCCACCGATCCGTCCGGTCACGGCGTGGATGCGGACGTCGCGGCCGGCGTCCGACGCGTGGGTGACGTGCTCGCCGACGCCGGCTACGCGGTCGAGGAGGTCGCGCTCCCCGTCGTGACCGAAGCTTCGGACGTGTGGCTCACGCTCGTCCTCGCCGAGATCCGCATGATGTGGCCACTGTTCGAGGCGATCATCTCGGAGGACGCCCGGCGCTTCCTCTCGGCCGCGCTCGAGCTCGAAGAGCCAATCGAGCAGCCGGCTTACGACACTGCATTCATGACCCGCCAGGGCCTCGCCCGGGCCTGGACGCGGTTCCAGTCCGACATCCCCCTCGTGGTGGGCCCGGTCTCGACCCAGCCCCCGTTCGCGATCGGCACCGACCTCGGCGGACCCGCGAACGTCGACCTGATCCGCCGGAGCCTCGACCTGACGCTGTTGTGCAACTGCTTGGGGCTCCCCGCGGTCGCGATCCCCGCCGGGACCGAACACGGCTTGCCGGTCGGTGTGCAGATCATCGGCCCCCGCTACCGCGAGGACCTGTGCCTGACCGCGGCGTGGGAGGTCGAGCGCGCCCTCGGCACGATCACTCCGATCGACCCGCGCGGTGGTTAAGAAGGCAGCCTCAACCCGGTGAGGTCCAGGAACTCCTCGTAGCGCGCCGCGACCGCGGACGACCAGCGCGCGTCGGGCTCGACGCGCCTTCCGGTGCGGGCCCACCGCCGTCCCTCGGTCATGGCCGTGGGCTCCTCGAGCCCGGCCGCGATCCGCGCCAGCCACGCCGAGCCGAGCGCGCCGCCTTCAGGTACGGCGACGCAGTCGACGGGGAGGCCAGTGGCGTCAGCGAGCGCCTGCACCCATTGGTCGACTCGCGTCCCGCCCCCAGTCGCCACGATGCGCCGCGCGTCGACGTTCGTCGCCTCCAGCATCCGACGCGCGACGAACCCGGAAGCCTCGAACGCGGCGCGGCGCACCGTCCCCGGGCCGTGCGTGAGATCGAGCCCCGCGAGCACGGCGCGGCGCGCGGGATCGTTCAGCGGCACTCGTTCGCCCCGCGGGAAAGGTACCCACACCGGTATCGCACCCGGATCGGAGGGCGGCTCACCGTCGCCGACCAGGTCCGACACCCAGTTCAGGAACAACCCGCCGGCGTTGCTCGGCCCGCCCACGAGCGTCTTGCCCGGCGCGGTGTGCGGAATCGCGTAGTGATCGGGCACGGTCTCGTCGCTCGACGTCACCGCCCACACGATCAAGGTCGTGCCGAGGATGACGAGCACGTCGCCGTCCTCGTCGGCGCCCGCCACGAGCTGCTCGGCGAATGCGTCGATGCAACCCGAGCCGAGCGCGGGACCGTCGGGCCCGCCGACGCGCCCGCACTCGAAGCCCGTCGGCGCCAGCTTCGGGAGCTGGTCGGCGCGTACTCCGACCTCGCCGGCGATCTCGGCGTCCCACCCCGTCCAGTCGAACAATGGGTATGCGGTGGCGGCCGTGGTCGTGTCGAGGACCGCCTCGCCCGCCAGGGCGTGGTTCGCGACCGCCTGCGCCGGCCAGTACCCGGCGGCGTCGGGCGCGGCTCCCACGGTCCAGCGGAGGAACGCGAGGAGCTCGCCGCTCTCGCCGGGATGAC
>DATFQL010000279.1:0-2839 GCA_035264305.1 Candidatus Limnocylindrales bacterium
GAGCAGGAAGAGCACGGCGTCCGCCACCTCGTCCGCCCTGCCGAACCGTCCGAGCGGCATCTCCGCGAGCCGTTGCCGCCCCAGCTCGCTGTCCGCGACGTCGGCGGTCATGTCGGTGAGCGTGAAGCCCGGCGCGACGGCGTTCACGCGTACCCCGGCCGGGGCGAACTCCTTCGCGAGCGACCGCGTCAGGCCGATCAGGCCCGCCTTCGCCGCCGAGTACGCCGCCGAGTTGCCGATTCCCATCTGCCCCAGGCGCGAGGCCACGTTGACGATTGACCCGGACCCCCGCTCGACCATGCCCGGGATCGCCGCACGGCAGGTGTGGAACGCGGCCGAAAGATCGGTCGCGATCACGGCGTCCCACTCGTCGGTCCCGAGCTCGAGGAAGGGTCCGACCTGCGTCCGGCCGGCGTTGTTCACCAGCGCGTCCAGCCGCCCGAACCGGTCGACGACGCGGTGGACGAGGGCCTCCGCCTCGTCGCCCTCCGTGAGGTCTGCCTGGAACGTCTCGCCGTCGCCGCCCGCGTCGCGGACGCGGGCCAGCGTCCGTGTCGCGGCATCCGATCCCGCCCGGTAGTGGACGGCGACCGTCGCCCCGTCCGCCGCGGCCTTGACCGCCACCTCCGCGCCGATCCCGCGGCTGCTCCCGGTGACCAGCACGACGCGGCCGGCGAGGCCGTCGCCCATCAGGCAACCCTCGCGGGAAGCAGCCCGGCGGCCGCGAGCGCCTCGCGGACGGTTCGCGCGTCGTCGTCTCCGACCGGCTGGAGCGGCGGTCGCATGAGCGTCGACTCGATCACGCCGAGCTCGCGGAGCGCGACCTTCGTCCGCGCCCGATAGTCCCGGACGGGCTGCCCGTACACCACCTCCTCTAGCGGCAGGATCCGCTCCCAGATCGCGCGCGCCTCGTCCCAGCGGCCCTCGCGGGTCAGGCCGTACATCTCAACCTGCAGGTCGGTCGCGAGCGTCCCGAACCCAATCAGCGCACCCTCGGCGCCCATCACGAACGACTCGTAGATGAAGTTGTCGTCGCCGGTCAGCAGGTCGATCGGCCGCTCCAGGCTCTCGACGAGTCGGCGGGTCAGCAGGTACAGCCGGGCGTCGAACGACGCCTCCTTGAGCGCGACCACGGCGTCGATCGCGGCAATCCGGCGGAGCGTCTCCTCGCCGAAGATGACGCCGCCGAGCGCCGGCTGGAGCTGGAACGCGACCATCGGCAGCCCGCAGCCGCGGGCGATCGCCTCGTGGTACGCGACCGGAATCGCGGGGTCGAGCGGGGTCCCCTGGTAGGCCGGGATGGGGAACACGAGCAGTCCCTGTGCGCCCGCGCCCTGTGCCCGCTTCGCCTCCTCGACCGCCTGCTCCGTGAACTGGGCGGAGAGTCCGGCGATGATCGGGACCGCGCCCGCCTCCTCGACCGCGACGCGCAGGACGCGCTCGCGCTCATCGGGCCACAGGTGCGGCCCCTCCCCGGTGTCGGCGTTGATCGCGAGCGCGACCGGTCCCTGGGGGAGCAGCCACTGGAGGTAGCGGCGATACGCGGCCTCGTCGAAGCGGCCGTCGGCGTCGAGCGTGACGATGCAGGCCGGGACGATGCCCCGGACGTTGAGGGTCATGGCGTGGCTCCGGTCGTGAGTGGGGGGTTTGCGAGGCTGGCGGATCGTGCGGGAAGCGGCGTCCCCGTCGGCGCACCGGTCGACGCGCGCAGGACGACCTCCGTCGCGAGGTGGTCGTGGCCCGCGTCCTCGCCCTCGAGCACGCGGGCGACGGCGAGGAACCCGCGTCGACCGAGCTCGCGCAGATGGACGCGCACCGTGGACAGCGCGGGGGCCGTCAGCGCGGCCACGCCGATGTCGTCGAAGCCGGCGACCGAGACGTCCCCGGGGACGCGGATCCCGAGCTCGGCGAGCCGCCCGAGCGCGCCCAGCGCGAGCAGGTCGTTCGCGCAGCAGATCGCGGTGAACGAGGCGTCGCCGGCGAGCAGCGTGTCCACGCCGAGGGCACCGCCCTCGCGGTCGAACGAGGTCCGGACGACGAGCCGCTCGTCCACCGGCAGCCCGGCCTCCCCGAGCCCGCGGCGGTACCCGGCGAGTCGATCGCGCGCGACGAACAGCCCGGACGGGCCGGCGAGGAACGCGATGCGTTCGTGGCCGAGCGTCGCGAGCGCCCGGATGAGCGCCGCGATCCCGCCCTCGTTGTCCGTGCCCACCTCCGGGGCGCCGGCCGCGTGCGGCGAGAGATGCACGACCGCGGCACCCACCTCGCGGATGCCGTCGATGTGCCGCTGCAGGTCCTCGTTGAGCGCGTCGTCGTCGCGCCCGGACCCGGCGAAGATCACACCCGCGGCCCGCATCGAGCGCAGCAGGCGCAGGTAGGAGCGTTCGCGGTCGGCGTCACGCTCGGTGCTGCAGGTGATGACCAGGAACCCGGCCGGGCTCGCGGCGTCCTCGACGCCCCGCACGACCTCCGCGAAGTACGGGTCGGTGATGTCGTGGACGATGACGCCGACGACCGGGACCTGGCGCTTCAGGAGCCCGCGGGCGAGGGCGTTCGGGACGTAGTCGAGCGTCCGCGCCGCCACGAGCACGCGCTCGCGCGTCGCTGCACGGACCGGGTAGTCGGCTTCCGAGACGACGCGCGAGGCGGTGGCGATGGACACGCCCGCGAGCCGGGCGACCTCGGTGATGGACGACATCGTCGATCTCCCGCCCTGTCAGTACGGGTACGGGTAGGAGCGCGGGTCGTCGCGCACGGTCACCCACTGCCACTCCGTGAACTCGTCCCAGTTGGCCGGGCCGCCGAAGCGGCTGCCGTTCCCCGACGCGCCCATGCCGCC
>DATFQL010000280.1:0-5960 GCA_035264305.1 Candidatus Limnocylindrales bacterium
GACGTGCCCAGCAGCTCGATGATCTCGTCGCGAGTGCGGGCACCGAGGAGGGTGACGAGGTCCTGGAGGCCGGCGTCCCGGATCCGCTCCTCGAGCATCTCCCGGTCCTGTCCCTCGCCGACGAGCCGGCACTCGAAGTCCACGCCGGCCTCGCGCAGCCGGCGACACGCATCGATGAGGTGGCGCTGTCCCTTCACCTCGTGCAGCGTGCCGATGCACAGGATGGACAGCCGGCCGTCGTCGGGGCGGTCGACGACCGGGAACGCGGCGGTGTCCACACCGGTATGGATCACCCGGACCCGCGGCGCGGCGTCGGCGCCGCAGGTGCCCGTGATGACCCGGCGGTTGTCCTCCGAGATCGCGACGACGAACGCGGCTTCACGCACCTTGTCGCACAGCATGTGCCGGTCGACGTGCAGGTCGGACCCGTGGGCGGTGAAGCTCCACGGGATGCCCGTCAACCGACCGATCACGAAGCCGGCGACCGCGGGATGGCTCGAGAAGTGGCAGTGGACGTGCTCCACTCGGGCGGCCTGCATCCGCTCGGCCATGAGGACGATCTTGGGGAACAGCGCCAGGCCGCGAACGAGGTAGTTGCGGCTTCCCGCGGTGCCGGCGACGACCGCGGCGAGGGTCCCGAGGTACCGACGTGGGGCCCGCCGGAGCGCCCGGAGGTTCGCGCGGACGATGGCCCGCGATACGAACGGCAGGTAGCGCACCAGGCCGGCGAGGCGGGCCGCATCCGGCTGCACGACGGGCTCGCGATACCGGAGGAGCGGGTGGATCGACACGTCGACCCCGGCCGCCTCCATGCCCAGGATCTCGGCCACCACGAACGTCTCGGTCAGCTTCGGAAAGCGCGACATCACGTACGCGACGCGGGGTCGGGCGGCGGTGCCGGTCATCGCCGCTCGACGGGACCGGGTGTGGAGCCGGCCGCCACGGTTGCCCGGGCGCGGGTCTCGATCCCGGTCGACACGGCGACCCGCTCGGAGGCATCGTGCCGCTGCAGGTTGGCGTGCCAGTCGGACTCGACCATGTCGTCCAGCCCGCGACCGGCTCGCCACCCGAGCGCCGACTCGGCGAGGGACGGGTCGGCCCACACGGCCGGGGGATCGCCTGCTCGCCGCGGCTCCTCGATGACGGGGATGTCCCGACCGGTCACACGTCGGGCCGTCTCGATCACGTCTCGTACCGAGTGGCCGCGCCCGGTGCCGAGGTTCACGACGAGGCTCGGCGTCCCGGTGCGGAGGCGCTGGAGCGCGGCGACGTGGGCCTCGGCGAGATCCACCACGTGGACGTAGTCACGGATGCCCGTGCCGTCGGGCGTCGGGTGGTCCGTCCCGAAGACGCTGACCGGCTGTCCCGTGAAGGCCGCGCGGAGGACCGCCGGGATCAGGTTCGCGGCACCCGTCCAATCCTCGCCGAGGTCGCCGGCGGGATGCGCACCTGCGGCATTGAAGTAGCGCAGGCTCGCGTATCGCAGGCCGTGCGCACCCCCGAACCACGGCAGCATGCGCTCGACGAGCGCCTTCGACTCCCCATAGGGGTTCTCGGGCCTGATCGCAGCGGCCTCCGTCACCGGCAGCCGGTCGGGCGTCCCGTACACGGCGCAGCTCGACGAGAACACGAAGGACCGGACGCCATGACGGGCCGCGACGTCGAGGAGCGCGAGCGAACCCGCGACGTTGTCGAGGAAGTACCCGCCGGGATCCAGGACCGAGTCCGGGGCGGACTTGCGCGCGGCAAAGTGCAGGATCGCGTCCACGTCGTGGGCGGCGAGGAGATCGCCCACCGTCGAGCGGTCGGCGATGTCGGCCACGACGAGCCGGGCGCCGGTGGGCGGCACGGTCCCGTGGTCGAGCCGGTCGAGGACCACGACGTCCTCGCCCTGCTCCCGGAGGGCGCGCACGGTATGGGAGCCGATGTAGCCTGCGCCCCCCGTCACCAGGACGGTCATCGTTTGCCGGGTTGCGTGCCGGACGAGCGCGCCGAGCGGAAGGGCCTCGCCGTCACTGCCGGCGTCGCCTCGCGGATCTGCTCCCGAAGGTTCCGTTGTCGTGCGGCCAGGACGACGGGCCGGACGTGCGAGGTCGCCGCCACGCGGTCGAGCACCTCTCGCAGCGCCTTCCGGTGCGTCACCCCGATGGTCGCGGTGATGACGATGGCATCGGCCGTCAGCGTCCATGCGCGCGCGCCGAGCGCGGATCGCGGATCGCCGATGTCGACGAGGGTGAGCGACGGCGCCGCGGACGACTCCTCGAGCTCCGACGCGTCGAGGCGTGCGGCCATCTCGAGGGCGTCGGCCGTCGTGCCACGCCTGATGTCGAGGTCTGTGGTCGTGCGCGCTCGCTTGCCACCCGCACGGATCGAGGGGGCGAGCGTCCGCAGCTCGGCAAGCAGGGCGGGATCCATCGCCTCCCCCTCCCTCGCGTCGATGACGCGGACCCCGATGCCGCTGGACATGATCGCCGCGGCGAGGTTCGCGGTGACCTCGTCGCTCTGGGAGCCCCCGTCGGCGTCGCCGATGACGACCGCGGTGGTGAGATCGGGCGAGATCGGGAGCATCCCGGCGGCCGCGCGGTACGCCCCCGCCTCCGGACGCCGTGGATCGGCGGCCACGAGCGACGAGGCGCCCGTCGTGACGACGCCAGCCGTCGGCCGGTCCGTCAGCGTGCGCAGGTCATCCAGGGAGCGGATCCGGTCGTCGGCGAGCTCGAGCACGGCGACCACGGCGAGGGCGGCGAGCAGCGCGCCGAGCGCCGACAGCAGCGCAATGAGCTCCACCTGTGGGGCGACCGCGCTCGTCGGTGGCGTCCCCGGATCCACCACGCGGATCTCGCCCTCCGGTCTGGCTGCGGCGGCGCTCGCGAAGGTGGCGAGCGAGGCGGACACCGCGTTGGCGAGCTCGGCGGCACGGGCGGGGTCGACCGACTGAGCGCGGATCGTCACGAGCCGGGCCGGCCCGTCGGCACGTGCCGACACCAGGTCACGCAGCTCGGCGGCACTGATCCCTGACTCGGACCCGGCGCCGGAGAGGACCGCGTCGCTGGTCGCGACATTCGCGTACGTCTGGGTCAGCTGTTCCGCGGCCCGAAGCGTGTCGAAGTCGGCGTTGACCGGCCCGACCAGGAGCCGTGCCTGCGACTCGTACGTCCGCGGGGCGGTGCTGCTGCCGAGCCATCCACCCACGCCGCCGAGCACCGTCGCCAGGGCGATCAGCAGCCACCAGCGACGGGCAATGGCGAGGTAGCCGGCAACATCCATCGACTGGGCTCCTGGGCGCCGCCGGACACGTGGCGGGTCGTCCAGTTTGTCGTCATCGCGTTGCGTGGCTTGTGCCGTGCAATGGGAGCACGTCACAGGCTGCTGTCAACGAGGTCGGTCGGCACGCAGACGCAGGGGGATCAGGAGCGCCGCGACCGCGATGACGATGCCGACGACGACCGCTGCCGGTCCCTCCACGGCATCGTCGACGAGGTCGGTCTCCTGGACGAGGATCGCCACGATGAACGCGCCCCCGATGACGAGGGCCGCGGCGACCTGGCGGGCAGCGGACGCATCCGTGCCCCGGAGCAGCCGGATGGCCGTCCACACCGCGATCACGGCGAGCACCGCCATCGCGACGGGATGCTCCATCAGAGGGTGCCTCCGGCAACGGGCGCTCGATCGCGGCCGGATCGCGCCAGCCCTCGGCCGACGGCGACCTGCGCCGCGATGAGCGCGGGTGAGGACCGGCGTCCCACGTTGATGCGGCGCAGCGCGAGCGCCGGCGAGGTCCCGGCCCGGTTGACGCCGCGGTCGGTCGTGAACGCCAGCTCGATGCCGGCCCGCTCGACCGCGGCGGCGGCATCCTCGCTCCACGCACCGGACGGGTAGGCGAACAGGACATCGTGCGAGCCCGGCGCCCGGCGCCGCAACTCGTCGCGCGAGCGCCGCACCTCGCTCACCGCCTGATCGGCGTCGACGCGGGTGAGCAGCGGATGGGTATGGGTGTGGGCCGCCAGCGAGAGACCCTCGCCGGCGAGCCGTTCGAGCGTCGGCCAGTCCAGCGCGTTCGCGGTCACCGACGGGCAGTCCGCCTCGTCCCACAGGTGCTCGATCCAGCGCATCGCGGTCGCGTGGGGCACCGACTTGACCCACCGTCGGAGGCGCGCGGCGGCCGCGTCGATCGAGGACGCGCCGTCCAGGTGCACGGCGCCGAGCGGCGTATCGACGTCGCGCGGTGCCAGAGCCGTGAGCGACGCGCGGAGCCGGTCCCACCAGAAGGGCGCGAGCGCGCCGGGAAAGCCGGTCGGGACGAACACCACGGCCGGGACACCGGCGGCGCGGAGCACCGGCCATGCGACGTCCGCCACGTCGGCCGTCGCGTCGTCGAGCGTGATCAGGAGTGCGCGCGATGGCAGCCGCCGGCCGGTGCGGTGAGCCGCGAGGAGCTCCTCGGCCGAGATCGGCCGGTGGGTTCGAGCGAGCTCCTCGACCTGCGCCCGGAACTCGCTGGGTGTCGCACTCACCAGGGCCGGCTCGAGGGTCGGATCGCGGTCCGGGTCGTCGATGCGGTGATAGGTCACGACGGCGAGCGTGCGTCCGGCGTCGCCGGCCGCGGCACTCAACATCCGCGCGAGTGAGACGGCGCCGGGAGCGTGTCCGGCTCGCGCGACGGTGTCGCGGGCCACGGATTGCAACCCGGGCCGGGGAAGCCGTCGGCGGCCCGAGCGGCGATGTCCTGCCCCCTCGGCCGGCACGATGCCGGTTTCACCGGCGCGGGTGCGAGCAGGTGCGGTCTCGCCGCGGATCGACCGGGCGACGCGCTCCGGGATGGAGCGAACGATGTTGGCGATCTCGGCGAGGCCCGGGGCCGGATCGTCGAGCGACAGCACGTCATAGCCGTCTCCCGGCCATGCCAGCCGCAGGGCGACGGCGAGCGCCTCGCGACGCGGGGGCAGCGGCCCCGGTGCCGCCGAGCGCCCGGCGATCACGGAGCCGATCCAGGCGACCTCGAGGGGAAGGTTGCGGGAGCGCACACCCGACCGGTACGACCCCGACGCCACGGCGTCACCGCGCGGGACCGTGTCCGGCGGCAGGTGGAGGGCGGCGAGGCCGGCCGGAAAGTCGACGCCCGCCTTGACCGCGAGCGGCAGCGAGCCCCAGATGCGGCCGTTGACCTCGAGCAGCACCGGTCCTCGCGGCCCGACCCGGAACTCGACCATCGCGAGGCCGGTCCAGCGCATCTCCGACATCAGCCGCGTGGCATGGGCGACAAGCACCGGATCCGGCGCGACGCTCTCGCGGAACGAGCTCGCGCCGCCGCCGGGCGGCACCTCGCGGAGTCGCCGGTGCTGGAACACGGCGAGCGGCTTGCCGTCGCGCAGGAGCAGCTCGACACCGATGCCCTCGCCCGGCCAGTACTCCTGCAGCAGCAGCGGCGTCCCCAGCCTGGCGACCAGGCCGCGGAGCTCGGCCGAGTCGCCCGCGTACCGGACTGCGTGCGCGACGATGCCCGCGCCGTCCGCGACCGTCCTCGACCGGAGCGGCTTCACGACGACCGGCCAGCCGAGATCCGAGGCCGCCGCGTCGGCCTCGCCGGGCTGCGCGACGACCACCGAACGTGGCACCGGCACGCCGAGCATCTCGGCGAGGCGTCGGGTCCGGTCCTTGTCGGACGCGATCTCCAGCTGGTCGTCGGGCGGGAGCGCGAGCCGCGTGACGCGCTCCAGCTCGCCGCGGACCGGACCCAGCGCGACGATCACGTCATCGGTGACCGGTACGACGAGGTCGATGCGGCGCGCCACGACCGCGCCGAGGATGGCGGCGGCGGTCCCCGTCGGGTCGACCGCCGGGTCGGGATACCGCAGGCGGTCGCGCACGTGACGCGATCGGAACCCGGGACTTCGCCGGTCACTGTCGGCGGCGATCACCGTGCATCCTGCGCGGCTCAACGAGCGGATGACGGCCACCGA
>DATFQL010000281.1:0-3792 GCA_035264305.1 Candidatus Limnocylindrales bacterium
CGTCGGTCTCGGCGCGGACTGGCTGCCGAGCGGCAGCCCGAGCCTCCTCGCCGAGCTCAAGGTCGCGCGGCGCTCGTTGATCGAGGAGGGCACCCGCGACACGGCGCGCGAGCTGGTCCGGATGGTGACCATCGACGCAGCCGCGATCGCCGGGCTCAGCGATCATCTCGGACAGTTGAAGGCAGGCCGTCCGGCGGACATCCTGGTCCTCGAACGACGACACCCAGAACCGTGGGAGGCGGTCGTCGAGGCGGGGCCGTCATCGGTCGAGCTGGTCGTCCTCGGCGGAGACGTCGCGTACGGACGGGCCGACTGGGTACGGTCGCTCGCCGGCATCGCGCCCGGCGGACCGGACCCCGCAACGCTCGAGCCCGCGATGGCGTGGGGCCGCCCGGTCCTGATCGACACGAGCTACAGCGTGAAGACTCCTGCCAGCCCTCCGCCGCGCCTCGCCGACCTGCGCGCCGACCTCATCGGCCGCTATCCGCAGGTGGGCCCGATCTTCGCCTGACACGGGTCGGCGACGGCCGTGTGAACGGCCGTCGCCGGATGCGACACTCAGAGGATGAGCGAACGGCGGCAGATCGCAATTCCGGATGGGCGCGTGCTCGACGTGGCGGATACCGGCGACGTCGCCGCTGCGGCCGGAACCGTCATCTGGCACAACGGCTCGCCGCACACCGGCGCGTTGCTCGACCCGGTCGTTGCGGGGTGCGCCGCTCGCGGGCTCCGGGTCGTCACCTACGCCCGTCCCTCGTATGGCGCCTCCACGCCGATGCCCGGACGTACGGTCGCCGACGCGGCACGCGACGTCGCGGCGATCGCCGATGCCCTCGGGATCGACCGGTTCTTCGTGCTCGGGGCGTCCGGTGGCGGTCCCCACGCGCTCGCCTGCGCCGCCGTGCTTCCCGACCGTGTGACGGGCGTGGCGACGTTCGCGTCGCCGGCACCGGACGTTCCCGACATCGACTGGCTCGCCGGGATGCACGCGCCGGGCGCGCTCGAGGCAGCTCGGAACGGCCGTGCCTCCCGGGCGACCTTCGCCGAGACGGACACGTTCGACGAGGGGATCTTCACGGCGGGCGACTGGGCAGCCCTGTCGGGCGAGTGGGAGGCGGTGGGGCGCGACGCCGGGGCGGCCGAGGCGGACGGAACGGGTCGCGACGGCCTGATCGACGACGATGTCGCGTTCGCGCAGCCGTGGGGACTCGACCTCGACGCCATCCGGTGCCCGGTGCTCATCGTCCAGGGCTCGGACGATCGCGTGATCCCGCGGCAGCACGGCGCGTGGCTGGAGGAGCGGGTCCCGGGCGCCGAGCTGTGGCTCCGCGAGGGCGACGGGCACGTGTCGGTGATGAACGCGATCCCGGCCGCGCTCGACTGGCTCCTCGCCCGTCGCTAGCGGTGCCGGCACACGCGGCATGGCCTCGCCGGACGGCCAGAGGTGGCGCGACCGGCGATGACCGTGGTGTCATGGACGCCGACGGACACGCAGCCGAGGAGCAGCGATGACGACTGACTGGACGACCGAGGCGAAGGGCGCCGGCGCGTACGCCGACGTCAACGGGATCAACCTGTACTACGAGGTCCACGGCACCGGGCGGCCGATCATGCTCCTCCACGGCGGCCTCGGCTCGGGCGAGATGTTCGGTCCTGCGCTCGAGCGGCTGGCCGAGGGCCACCAGGTCATCGCGCCCGATCTGCAGGGCCACGGCCGTACCGCCGACGTCGACCGGCCGATGCGCCTGGAGACGATGAGCGACGACATCGCGGCGCTGATCGACGAGCTCGGGCTGGGCCAGGTCGACGCCGTCGGCTACTCGCTCGGCGGCGGCGTCGCCTTCCAGCTTGCGATCCGCCACCCGGAGAAGGTCCGCAAGCTCGTCGTCGTGTCGGCGTACTTCCGCGACGACGCCGTCGACCCGGCGCTCCGCGCGCAGCAGGGCCAGGTCAACGCCGGCGCAGCCGAGTTCATGCGGGACACGCCGATGTACGAGCTGTACCAGCGCGTCGCGCCGCGGCCCGAGGACTTCCCACGCCTGCTCGACAGGGTCGGCGAGTACATGGCCCAGCCGTTCGACTTCATGGAGCAGCTGCGCGGGATCCAGGTCCCGACGATGCTCGCCTCGGCCGACGCCGACATGGCGCCGCCGAGCCACCTCGTCGAGGCGTTCAAGCTGCTCGACGGCGGATTGCGCGACGGCGGCTGGATGGGCGAGGGCCGGCCGAAGGGTGGCCACGCACTGGCGATCCTCCCGGGTCTCCAGCACTACAACGTCTTCATGTCGCCGCTGACGGCCGAGACGGTGCTCGCGTTCCTCGATGCACCCGAGGCCACACCGCAAGGAGGCCCCCAGTGAACTTCACCGGAATCCTGATCGGGTCCGAGGACCCGAAGCGCCTCTCGGAGTACTACACGCGCCTGTTCGGGGAGCCGATGTTCGACGACTCGGGCTACACGGGCTGGCAGATCGGCTCGGCCGCCGTGACGGTCGGCCCGCACAGCGAGGTCCACGGCCGGAACGCCGAGCCCGGGCGAGTCATCTGGAACATCGAGACATCCGACGTCCGCGGCGAGTTCGACCGGATGAAGGCGGCCGGTGCGGCCGTCGTCCGCGAGCCGTACACGATGGACGGCATGCCGGCCGACTCGTTCATCGCGACGCTCGAGGATCCCGACGGCAACTACTTCCAGCTGATGAGCCCGATGGACCCGAGCTCGATGTAGCTCGGTCTCCGCGTCGTCAGGCGGCGGCGCCGGGCGGGATCAGCGGCAGCTGGCCGGGCGCGGGCACCTGCGCCCCGATCGGCAGGTCGATGTCCGGACGCAGCGGCCGCTCGCGTCGATCGGCGATCTCGTGACGCCGCGAGAGCTCCGTGACCGTCGCCTTCAACGGGGACGCGACGGACTTGTCCACGTACGCCCCGCGGGCGTAGAGCGCCTCGTACGTCGGGAGCAGCTCCGGCCAGTCACGCGCCAGGTGGTCCAGGAAATGCTCCCGCGTCCCGGGCTTCAGGTACAGCAGGTTCGCCCAGACGCCGGTCGCGCCGGCATCGCGCGCGGCCCGGACGACGTCCTCCAGCAGCTCGGGACGGTCAGAGATGCCGGGCAGGATCGGCGCCATGCCGACGCTGGCCCTGATCCCCGCGTCGACGAGCGTCCGCAACGCGCGCAGGCGCTGACGCGGTGGCGCCGTCCCGGGCTCGGTCAGTCGCCAGATCTCATGATCCAGGGTGGGGACGGAGAACGTCACCGACACGTCCGCCCGGCGGGCGGCGTCGCCCAGCACGTCGAGGTCGCGGACGATCAGCGGGCCGCGCGTGATCAGCCCGAACGGCGTCGCAGCCTCGGCGAACGCCTCGATCGCGCCCCGGGTGAGCCGCCATCGTCCCTCGGCGGGCTGGTAGGGATCCGTTGCGGTGCCGACGGCGACCTGCTCGCGCTTCCACGACGGCCGGGCCAGCTCGCGGCGGAGCTGCTCCACCACGTTCGTCTTGACACGGATGGACGTCCCGTACCGGTCGTCGGCTGGACGGTCGGCGAGACGCTCGAACGCGCGCACGAAGCAGAACGTGCACTGGTGCGCGCAGCCCATGTACGGGTTGAGGGACCAGCGGAAGGACATGCCCTTCACCCGGTTCAGCGCGCTGCGGCAGGGCTCCAGGCGGTACTCGGCACGCATGGTGGAACGAGGATAGAACGATCGTTCGAATCGCGCCACGGAGCAGGGCGCGGCGCGGGGTCGTGGTGCGCCGACGGTCCCCTGCGGGTAGAGTCCGCGCGATGGCGAA